>NZ_JBQENS010000016.1:0-157014 GCF_052044465.1 Pseudomonas sp. 22490
TGGCGCCTCTTCTTCAACGCCGCGCGGGGTGCTCGCGCAGTTCCTGACAGCTGATGCAGCATTCGCAGCCCGGGGCGGCCTGGCGGCGGGCCTCGGGTATCTGCTCGCCGCAGTCCTCGCACCAGAGGGCGCTGGGCGCCGGGCGAGTGTTCGTCCGCTGGGCCAGGGCGGCCTGGATCATGTTCTCGGCCCGTTCGTTGGCCTGGTCGATCACATCCACAGTCAGTCTCCCTATGCCTGTACTACCGGTGGTACGCCCTTGCTGAGCATGCTGCGCACATTGGCCGCTAGTTCGGTGGGGGCCAGGGCCTTGTCTTGTTTCACAGGCTGCGGGAGCAGCTTCGCAGCCTCGGGGAACAGGTCTTCAACCTGGCGGGAGGTGCGGCAGGCAAGCAAAACGTCCATGGCCTGACTACGAAAAGCGAGGCCTGCTTCAACCACGGACTCCAGTTCTGAGCAGATCAGCAGAGCGAGGCCTTTCAGCTTCAAGTCGGTGATGTCCTCCATGCCATGGAGGCGAGGTACTGCGCCGTTGGGGCAGACGAGGCGTATCTTCCAGTCGCGGTCGTGTCTGGAGTCCAGAAAGCGCTTGACGCCTTCGAATGCCTGGGAAGCGAGCAGGCGTGCGACGAAAGTGTTGCGGAGCTCTTGCTTGTAGTGGCGGGCTACTGCAACGAATTCTTTCGTGACTGGGCTACGGTCCTCCCCACGCTGTTTCTTATAGGTTGGGAAACAGCTCGAAGTGGCAGTGACGGCACCAGCCTGAATCAGGCTTGCCCAAAGCTTTTTTTCGAGCCCGGGAAGGGCTTCGACCTTGGAGCAATGCGCTGTCCAGAACTGCGTATTGAGCGCCTCGAGGTAGCCGGCAATGGCAACCGCATGATGCGCTACGGCCTGGATAGTGAGTTTGTCGACAACCTCCTCACGCATTGCTTGTGTGACAGGGAAGTGCTTTTTCATGGTGTCTCTCCTTCATGGTAATGGCGCCGGGGGAGTTGCCGCTCTCCCGGCACAGGCTCTTGTGTCAACCGAGGCGGTACTTCTTCTCGCCGTCGATCACGTAGAAGTTCACGTCGCTGAGGCGATACACGCCACCGGGCCCCCCGTGCACGACGTAGTCGTCGTAGGGCGCACGGCCGACGCGCACAGCGAACAACTTGTCGGTCTGGTGGGCATGAGGGCTGGATTTCTTCAGCCGTGCATAGAGTTGTTGGCCGACGGGACGGCAGCCCGCAGACCCGTGTGCCGCCTCGAAGCCAAGCCAGGCATTACGGGTTTCCAGCGACAGGAAGCTGTTGCCGTCGTCGCACATAGCCAGGTCATAGCCGCGAGGTTTTGCCCACGCGGCGAAGGCGATCTCCAAGCGCTTCAGTAGCAATTGCTCGGGCGTAACGAATTGGGCCTGCATGGTGTCTCTCCTATCGGGTTGTGGTGCCGGCGTTGCCGCGCCGGCTTGGTGATTCAGAACGGAAGCTGGACGCGACGCCATGCCATGTCCCAAACCTCGCAGTGAGCATTGGTATGGGCCTGATCGGGTAGGTCGTAGAGGCTGTTCAGAGCGTCCAGAAGGGCGAGAATCTGTGCGTGGTTCAAAGCTGTCCGCGCATCCAAGGAGTCGCCCATGTCGTCATGCAGGGCGCTGATGTAGTGCCCGGTCTTGCCCAGGCTGTAGGCCACCAGGTCTTGCCGATGGTATGGGACTGCAAATTGGTTCTCGCAATACGTGCCCAAGGCCTGCAGCGCTGTGCTGCGCTGAGTATTCACGCCGACCTGTTCCTGCTTCAGGTTGACCACGCGAGAGGCGAATGCTGGGGAACCATCAGCCCTGCCGACAATGGCAATCGCGCTTTCATAGGTACTACTGACAGAAACCCCGTCGTGCACACTGAAAGAGCAGTTGTTGAAAAGTGGTTTGAGCATGTCCCAATCGAAATGGGTGGCGGGCTCAAGGACGACTGGCAGGTTGTCCGAATTGAACAAGCGAACCATCAGGGCGGTCTTGGTGTGGGTTTCCGGCGTGACGTTCTGAGCATTTGGCTGACCGGTGAGTCGCCAGAGGGTAGCGATCAAGCTGTCCTGTCCTACTCCCGTGTCTCCGTCAACGAGCAGGAAAGGGTAAGAGCCCTGCAGGTCACGGATGCGCTTGGCGTGCATCGCGCCGAGCCACCAGGCCAGGGCTACCAGCCCCTTCGGGCCGAAACAGGTGTGGAATAGGTCGATCCATTCCGGGGTTTGCTTGTGCATGGTGTCTCTCCTTTGGGGTTGCAGTTCCGGCGTTGCCGCGCCGGTCAGGCTTGGAAAATCCAGCACTTGACGGTGCTGGGTCGGTTGGTGAAAGGGTTCTGGCGGGCGTGTGCCGCCCGCACTGCGCTGTCGACGGCCTTGTATTCGATGAATTTGTGCCGGCGGGACTCTTTCAGCAGGTCGCGCAGGGTTGCCGCGTCGGCCACCTTCTGGCGGTGGTCGGCGGCCAGCTTCACGAACTCGTTGAGGTTGATGGCGATGGTTCCGGGGTTCTTGCTGTGGTTGAGCACTGGCTCTTCGCTGAGGTTTTCGAGGTAGTCGTAGACCTCCCAGAACTCGGCCACCTCGGGCGCGTCGGCGTTGACGGCGTCCTGGCGCTCCAGGGCCATCGTCATCAGGGTCTGCTGAGCGCAGGCGAGCTGGTGCTCGGACAGCGGCACCACCAGGCGCAGTGCGTCGACCAGGGCCATCATCTGCGCGTGGTTGAGAATCAGCCGCTCGATACGAATCTGTTTCAGAGCGCGCAGCGTCGCGCTGTGAACCTTCAGCCGCTCGCGGAAGCACTCCAGCACGCGGGCCTCGGCGCGGATGGCCATCAGCAGGAAGTGGCTGACCTCGAGCACGCCCAGGTGGTTAAGGTTGTCGGCCGCGGCCTGGCTCTCGCGTGTGATTTCCGGGCGAATGAAGTGCAGCTTCACGATACGGGTCATGATCGCTTCGGAGGCCTGCACCGTGGCGTTCTGGCTCATCACCAGGGTGCCGCGGAAGGGGGGCTCGTAGGTCTCGTTGCCGGCGGTCTTCTGGCCGGTCACGCCCAACGCGCGACCGTTGAACAGCGGCTTGAACTCGTCCCAGTCGAAGGACTTGGCGGCGCCGCCGGCGCGGCTGTTGTCGCTGCGGTCGGCCTCGAGCATGACCATGGGCATGTTCGACAGCTGGGTCAGCCAGCGGCGCAGGCCCGCTTTGGTCATTTTCGACGGGTCCTGGCCTTCCTCGTCCGCCCGGCCGAGCAGCTTCCATAGGAAGGTGATCAGCGTGGACTTGCCGGCACCGGCCTCGCCGGTGGCCTCGAGGAACGGAAAGGACTGGAACTCGGCGCGGATCTGCTCCGCGAACAGCGAGCCGAACCAGAACGCCAGCGCCACCAGGCCCTTGGCGCCGAAGCAGGTCCACAGCCAGTCCAGCCACTCCGGGCGGTAGTCCTTGGCGTCGGTGGCGATCTGCAGCTTGATCGAGCGCTGCAGGGTCTTCAGGCGCAGTTTCTGGAACTCGAAGAAGTCTTCGGCGTTGGCCTTCTCGATCACTCCTCCGCGCACCGCCACGTCGCCCAGGACGTAGCAGGCATGCTCCCGGCTGTAGCCCAGATAATCGATGGTGGCCACCGTCTTCAAGCCGGTGAGCTGCAGCTTCATGATCTGGTCGAGCTGCGCACCGCTACCGGTGAATATTGCCCCAGCGGCCACGCCGAGCAGGCGCTTCTTGAACTCGCTGGCCGCCGCGACCTGGGCGCTGGTGAAGGTGTTCTTCACGCTCTCGTCGTCGGGGCGATCGATGCGGAAGTAGTACCAGCTCTCGTCTGTGACCTCGTTGCGCTGGAAGTACAGGGCCTGGGGGAAGCAGTTGGCGATTTCCACGACGCCGCCGGCTTGCTGCAGGGCCTTGTCGCGCATCTGTTTCTGGTTCAGCAATTGGTCGTCGTGGTTGTCGCTGTCCTCGAGGCTCTGCATGGCCTTGTTGAACTTCTCGATATCCAGCTTGAACCAGTAGAGGCGGTTGGCGAAGCGGAAGTGGAATTCACCGCGCTTGCCCCAGTCGTACATCAGCAGGGCCTTCTCGGCGGCACTCTCGGCGATCAGCAGCGCGCCCTCATGACGCGCGGTCTTGAGGTCTTTCTCGATCTGCGCGACGCGCTCGGCCGCGTCATCGATGAACATCCAGCGCTGGTGCAGGTCGTTCCAGTCGAATTTGCGGTTGTTGCGCTGCGGTAGTTGGGCCGCTTCGCAGACGTAGCCCAGGGCACGCGCCTCGGTCACCCACCGCCGGGTGTACCTGTGGGCGCCGGGTTCGTTGTCCAGCGCCCAAATCAGTTTCGGCAGCTTGCCGCCACGGGCTGTCGCGAGTTCGCGCAAAGACTGCTCGGGGAAGGCGTTGGAACTCATGGCCGACACGGCGTCGATGCCGTGGTGCAGCAGCGCGATGGCGTCGAAGATACCTTCGACGATCCACAGCTCCTTCACCTCCTGCAGGTCGACGCTGGGTGGGCACCACCAGACGCCGCGCGGGCTGTCGCCCGGCTTGAAGCGCGCCTTCTTCTTGCCGAAGCGGCTCGGGCGATCGATCAGGCGTTCCCAGTAGCCGCCTTTCTTCAGCGGGAAGCGTACTGTCGCGCTACCGATCTCAAGGTCGCGGTCCCAGTAGTTTTCCTGGCTGTACCAGCCATCGATCAGCGTCAAGTCGAAGCCGCGGGCATGTGCCAGGTACGCCCGGGCCGAGGCGGCGGGTTCCTTGTCGGTGGCCGGCGCTCGCTTGCTCCAGTCGTCGAAGAGCTCCGGGTAGATTTCCTTGATGTGCCAGGTGTCGCCGCACTTGCCGCGCCCGCAGCGGATGAACCAGGGGCTGTCGACCAGGGTGTAGAGCTCCTTTTTGCCGCACGTCGGGCACTCGCCCTTGCGCATGTACTTCGTGCCCTTGATCGGCGTCAGGCCGTACTGATCCTGTAGGCGGCGCAGCACGTCGGCCTTGAGCTCGCGGTCCATTTCCTTCATGCGCGCCCCCGAATCTGCTTGCGCAGTTCGCGGATGGTCCGGCAGATGCCGGCAATGTGTGGGCGGTCCTCGAGGATGCGCTTGCCGCGCAGCCCCTGCGGCGTATAGCGGTAGCGATCGTCGTACCAGCACTCGGCCATGGCGGCTTCGTACTGGCTGACCAGCCAGAGCAGGTACTTCTCAGCCTGGTTCTGGTCGACTTCGACGGTGATTGAAATGTGGCCGCTCATGGCGGAATACCTCGAATTCTGGGCGTAACTTCCCCAAACCCACGGCAGTGGGTAGGGCGTGTCTCAGGGATTACTGGGTGTGCTGGGGGCGCTGTTTGAGCAGGTGCGCGGGCAGATAGCGGGCCGGGATCGGGAAGCGGCAGTGATTGCGGGTGTCGATCAGGTAGACCACCTCGTCGTCTCCCTGGCCCCAGTCGATGCCCAGCCAGATCGGCTCTGGCCCCGCGAAGACTTCATCCCACGCGCGCTGGGCGAGTTGTTCGGCCATGAATTGGGGGACCTCAAGGCCTTTGGCCAGATGGTTGACACAGGCATCGAACAACCGGTCGGAGCCGGAGGAAAGATACTGGTTGGCGTTGGCCTGCAGGTACGCTGCGGCGGCTTGCTGCATGGTGCTGCGGTAGTCGTTGGTGCCGTTCATTGCATGCACTCCACATGATCCAGCAGGTCCAGTTGGTTGGTTGCGGCCGCGAGGTCGCGGCGTGCCAGTTGACGGGTTTTCGAAGGTGCCATGGGGAGCACCAGCAGTGGCCGCTCGAGGCCCGAGGGGCTGAGCTGGTAGTCCCAGCTCAGGGAGCCGGTGAAGGTGGCGCCGCAGAGCGCGTTTGTGCATTGCGCGTACATCGAGCGGAAGCACGGGGTTTGGCCCTCGGAGGAGCGAATCCGCATCCGGCTGTGGCAGCAGGGGCAGACGAGCTTGTAGACGCTCACGCCTTGACCCTCCGGTGCAGGGTGATCACTGCGCCGACCTCGGCGTGCCGTGCGGCCAGGTGTTGGCGGTGGGCGACGATGATTTCGGCGAGTTCGGCCTCGTCGATCTCTCCATCGCGCAGCGCCTCGGCGATGATGCGGTCGACCTCGCCGCGCTTGATGGCGGTGGCGACGCCACGGGCGTACAGGTCGAGGTTGTCCAGCTGAGCCGGATCGGGCATCTGCACGAACATGCCGCCGTACAGGTGGGCGACGTACTCGGGGAAGTGGCTGGTGCCGGTTTCCTGCTCGAGCAAGAGCAACTGGTCGTCGCTGAGCGGCTTGCTGCCGGCGTTCTCGTAGGCGTGGTTGTCGAACTTCTTCAGGTCGAGGCCCAGGCGGGCGGCGGCGCATTCGCGACCGCCGGGGTAGGCGCCGATAATCGCGCTGACCACCTGGCGCCGCGTTTCTAGGAGCGGGCGTTTCATCTTCTGGTGTCCCCCCAGTGCGGTGGCCATTATTGTGCGATCACGCCGTCTTTGATGCCGAGAAGGACAGCCGCGCGATGGGCTTCGCCGCGCAGGCACTTCTTCTGCCGGTTGAGGACGGCGTACACGGTCGAGGGGGTGAGGTTGTTCTTCACCGCCCATTGCCTGGCCGACAGCCCTTGGCTCGCCAGATGCTGGCGCGCTTTCTCGCACGCTTGCTCGGTGGGGTAGGCGTTGTGCATAGTCTCGTTTCGTGTGATTTCGTGTGAATGCAAGGCGATGATGTCCCTGAAAACAGGTAATGTCAACGCTTGAGGTCCAACTTTTATGACCATAGGCGAACGCCTGAAGGAAGAGCGGCAGCGGTTGGGGATGAGCCAAACCGAACTTGCCGAGCAGTGTGGTGTGTCGAAAAACACCCAACTGGCATATGAGAAAGGCGAACGCAGCCCTGACGCGGCCTATCTACTGAGGGCCTCGTTGCTTGGCGCTGATGTGCTTTACGTTATAACTGGGCGTCGCCAGCCTGCAGAGCTTGAGTCACTCAGTCAGGAGGAACTTGATGTGCTGAGGTACATGAAGTCCATGGAGGAAGAAGACCGAATAGCGTACCTACGGGTGGGGCGAGGTATCTCAGAGTCAACTGAGTCGCGTCGTACAAGCAAATAGGACACCTCGCCAGCAGGGAAAAAAATCCCGGGCGACCTACCGTGGATTTCTGCTTCTGGCACGCGGGCCTATGTGAAGAATGGGGTACTCCCGGGCTGCTATCACGGTGACATCGTGTCGCCGGGTGGCCTGTCAAAGGAGTAGACCAATGGATAACCCCATCAACCCCATCGTGCTTACTGCCCTGCTTATCTGCCTTAGCCAGATGAGCGAGCAGGACCAACTGGACCTGCTGCGGTTGGCGTGCGCTCTCAGGGGGCATTGATTGAATGGGCCTTCGGTTGCAGCCGAAGGCCCCACTGTGAAGAGAGGGACGTATGAACTGGCTCAAGGGAACGGCCGCTGCGGTCGGACTGATGGTCTCGTGTGTTGCGGTGGCTGACTCGGCCGCCCAGGTCGAACTGATGGACAACCTGCACCAGAGGATGCTGGATGCGTTGCAGGCCTCGAGTGTTGACCAGGTGACTGAGGTTTTTGGCGATCTGGACCGATACCGCCCTGGTATCCGCAGTAGCGCCAGCGAAACCTGCTTTAAGGCCTATGAGGCATTGGGATGGGTGTTGTCCGATCTGGTGGTACAGGCTGATATGGAAGATCCATTGCCTGAGCTAAAGGGGCACCAGAAGGACTACGAGCAGAAGCGTCTAGCCTGCAAGGCTGGCGCTTGATCTAGCCGAAGATACGTCAGTCGGTGGGCCGAGCGTAGCGATTTTCAGCCGGAAAAGTTCCCACAGGCCGGGATGCATGCGCCGGTCGCCGGCCTCCCATTGCTGCCATGTGCGCAGCTTGCTGTGCACCAGGTCCGCGGCGGCCGTCTGAGATAGTTCTGCCGCTTCGCGGGCAGCGCGGATTTCTGCGGGACTGGGAGTCATTTGACGCGCACCATCTCGGCATCATGTCCCAGCATGTCGATCATGTAGCAAGTGCCTTGCTCATCCTGCATCGAAACACCACGGAATCCTAGAGTCTTCGCGGCCTTGGCGGTGATGGCCTGGATTTCCCACGACAACTCGGCAGCATCCGAGGCGTCGATGTCATCAAGGTTGAAAACGTCGATGCGCTGGGAAATGAGCTCTTCAGCGGTATCTTCGTCACAGCCAGTTAACTGCATCACACGCTCGACCAGGCCGGACAGGTCAGCAGCCCTCTCATGGTAGAAAATCGAGCCCGCCATGATGATGTCGCTCTCGTCTACCTTGATTCTATAAGTGACGTGATCACCAGCAGTCATGACGTACTCGTCGGCGGCGAAGCAAAGGAACTCACCGAAGCGGCCTTGAGTGTTGATGGTGGTGATCTCAACGGGGCTGGTGTGGAAGATTTCCATGTCTATCCTCAGCGGTGCTAACAGAGCAGGGTAGGTCTGCGGCTTTTGTGCTTAAAATACGCTCAATGAGCGTATCGCGCAAGTGCCATTTCCACACGCTTCCCCGACTCCCCGCCTTTAGGCGTTGCTCTCCTGCAACCGCTTCCACTCCCGATCAACGGCCCGCTTCGCGCTGGCCTTGGTGCTGTACAGGTAGCGCAGTCGGCGTGGCGTGCTCTGGTCTCCTGCGGTGATGGTCTTCTCCGTCCCGCTCTTCTCGTCGCGGTAGTAGGCGATGATGCCGGTGTAGTCGCCGCCGGTGTCGTCGGCCAGGTCGCTGACCAGGTCCTCGGGTAACTTGCTTTCCAGCTCCAGGCTGGTGATGTAGCCGCCGTCGGCGCTGAGGCTGTGCTGCACATTGCCGCCGTACCAGATGATCGCGTCTATCTCCGTCTTCACGCCCTGCAGGGTGTATGTCAGTTCCGGGATCAGGTCCGGCCGGCCCCTGGCGAGCACGTAGCTGAGCGTGGCGCTGCCACGCTGCAGGCGGTTCCACTCGGCGCGGGCGGCGCGCAGGGCGCTCTGGCGGTCGCTGTAGGTGTGGCGCAGGTCCTTGAGGTTGTCGCCCTTGGCGCCGGCGATCGCCTCCTGCTTCTTCGCGCTGTTCACGTCATAGAAGTACGCGCGCACGCCGTCGTAGCTGTCTCGATCGGCCTGCAGGTAGCGGTGCTGGTCGCCATCCTGGCGGGTGAGGGTGATGTGCGGCAGCGCCAGACCGCTGGCAGTCTTGCCGCCGCCGGCCGGCAGGCAGAGCAGGCAACCGGCTTTCACGGTGGCCACCGCATCGAAGTCCTCACCCAGGCGGGTCAGCAGGTTGGCGTCGGACTCGTTGGCCTGGTCCAGCTGCAGGATCGGCAGGCCCGCCAGCGCCGGCGCGAGCACCGGCTTCAGGTTGTTGCCGAGGGCGATGTCGGTGAGCACGTCGCCCAGCGTCTTCGGGTTGCTCCAGCTGCGCTCGCGCTTGACCTTCAGGCCCTTGCGCAGGTCCGCCGAGCGGGCACGGATGCTGAGCACGTCCGGCGCGCCGCTGTGCTCGGTTTCGTCGACCGTGTAGGTGCCCTTGTCGACCAGTCCGCTGTCACTCCAGCCCAGCCAGAGGTGCAGCACGGCGCCGCGCGGGGGGATCGCGAGCAGCCCGTCATGATCGCTGAGTGTCACGCTCAACTGATCGGCCTCGAGGCCGCGATTGTCGGTCAGGTCCAGGGCGATCAGTCGTGGGCTGATGAGCTGGGCGATGTCGTTGCCGTCGACCGTGAGCCGGAACACCGGCACCGGGTAGCCGGCGTCGCGCTGCAGCTGGTCGACGGCGCTGGTCAGGTAGCCCGTCACGCGGGCGAGGGCGGCATCGATCACAGGATGCGTCTCAGCAGGTTGCCAGCGGTACCGAGGACCGAGCCGAGCAGATCGGTGCGGCCATCATCGATGCGCTTGAGCTCGAGGGAGAACTCGATCCGCCGCGGGGTACCGTCGGCGAAGAAGAGCGTTCGCGTCTCGGTGACACGCTCGATCACCCACAGGCCGTAGATGCGTCCGGTGCCCTCGACCATGGGCCAGGCCGACCCGGTGTCAGCCATCTGCCGCAGCACGTCCAGGCTCAACGCGCTGCCGGCCAGCTCCGGCAGCAGCACGCCGGGCAGGGTGATCGCGTCGTCGCCGCGACCGACGAACTGGCGCGCCGGCTGGGCGCCGATGCGGCTGCTGCTGGCGTGTCGCCACTCGGTCTGCCGCTGGAACTCTTGGTAGGCCAGCGTGTGCAGGCTGAAGACGAACATCCCGAGGGACAGCATCATAGTGGTTACTCCCGGTCCTGCAGGCGGGCGCGTAGGCGCGCCGCCTTGTTGCGTTCGCGCTCGTCCAGCAGTTGGCTGAGCGTGCGTTTCAGGTCTGCGGTGTCGCTACCCGCGCCGGCCTGGATGGTGATGTAGTAGGTGTCGCCGCCGATGTTGACTGCCGCTGGCGCCGAGCTGACCGGGGGACGGTTGTCGATTGTGATGGCCTGCGCCGGGGCGCTGGCGCCGAGCACCAGGGCACCGATGGCGCCGGCGCTCTTGCCCAGGTCGCCCAGCATGGTCAGCAGCGGCTGGTCGAGCATCGGCGAGCGTTGGCGCTGGGCCGCGACCAGTTCGGTCACCACTGCCGGCGGGGTGATCGTAGAGCGGGTGCCTCGGGTCAGCTCACTGTCCAGGCCGGCGACAGCCTGGCGGCCTGCGTTGACCAGGCCTTGGCCGAGACGTGCAATCACGCCCAGCGGGCCGGCCTGGCCGGCGCCGAGGCCCTGGGCCAGGCCGACCATAGTGAACCCGCCCAGGTCGGCGAACACCCGCGACGGCGAATGGATGCCGAGCTTGTCCTTGAACCAGTCGATCGCGGCGCCGCCGACGCGCTGGACCGCGCGCTTGATCTGCCCGATGCCGGCGAGCAGGCCGTTAACCAGGCCCTGGACGATCATGTTGCCGAAATCGGTAAAGCGTGCCGGTAGATCGATGCCCAGGTAGCCCAGGACGCCGGAGAACGCACGGTAGATCAGACCGAGGGGGCTGAAATTCATCAGGGTTGAAAGAATGCCCCCGATACCGCCGTCGAAACCTGCCTTGATCTCTTCCCACAGTCCCAGCAGGTACGCCTTGACGGCGTCCCAGTTGCGATAGATCAGGTACGCGGCGCCGGCCAGCACCGCCACGACGGCGGCAATTGCCAGGACCACCGGGTTGGCGGCCAGGCCCCACAGCGCGATGCTCACGACGCGCAGTCCGCTCACCAGCGGGCCGATCAACAGACCGGCCAGCATGCGGATCGGTGCGAACAGCAGTTTCAGCAAGCCGATCAGACCGGGCAGGCGAATGCCGATGGTGCCGAGCATGAAGCGGACCGCGATCATCGGGCCGAGGATGCCGGCGAGGGTGATGGCCAGGCTGCCGACGGTGGCCATCAGCGCCGAGAACGCGGCGACGGTGATGACGATGCCCTTGCTGACCTGCGGGTTGGCCTTCAGGAACTCGCCGACGTTGTGCAGCAGGTGACTGAGGTCGGCGGCGAGCTCGCGCAGCCAGGGGCTGTTCTTGTCGAACAGCTCGACCGAAATGTTTTCCAGGGCCGCATGCAGCATGGTCATGTCGCCCTTGAGGTTGTCCAGCTGGGTAGCGGCCACCCTCGCGGCCTCGCCCTCGGAGTTGTTCAGGCTTTCGCGCATGGTCTGGAACTGGCCGCCCTCGACGGCGCGCATCAGGGTGCCGAAGCTGGTCACCGCGTACTGCCCGGCGATGTCCTTGAAGATCGCGCCGCGCTGCACGTTGCCCATGCCGGCGGTCTTCTTGTTGATGTCCTTCAGGATGTCCAGCATATCGCGCATGTTGCCGTTGGCGTCCTTGGTCTGGACGCCCAGCTTGGCTACCGCCTTGGACGTGCCCAGGCGGGTCAGAACAGAGCGCATCGAGGTGCCGGCCATGCTGCCCTGGACGCCGGCGTTGCCGAGCAGAGCCGTGGCGGTGGTGACTGTCTCCAGGCTCTGGCCGTACTCGCGGCCGACGCCGGCGGAGTACTTCAGCGAGTCGCCGAGCATGCGGATGTCGACGTTGTTCCGGGTGAACGCCGCAGTCAGTACGTCGGCCACCTGGTCCATCTTCTCGGCTGGAATACCCATCGCCGTCTGGATGTTCGAGGCGATGTCAGCAGTGTCGCCGAGGTCCATGTCGCCCGCGGCGGCCAGGTTGAGCATGCCGGGCATTGCGCCGAGGATCTGCTTCGCGTTGTAGCCGGTGCGGCCCAGGAAGTACTGGCCCTGGGCGACTTCCTTGTCGGTGAACTTGCTGGACAGCGGCAGGGTTCGGGCCTGTTGCCGCAGCGCTTGCATCTGCGGATCGTCCTTGCGCTCGATGCGGGTCACCGCTTGGGTGGCCGACATCGTTGCGTCGAACTCGTAACCCACGCCGAGCATCTGCCGCAGCTTGTCGCCGGTGTACATGCCCGTCGCGCGCGCCGCCATGCCGGTGCCGGCCAGCGCGGCAGCGCTCTGGATGCCACGGCTGTAGGTGTTGCGGGCGTGGGTTAGGCGCTCCTGCTGTTGGCTGAGGTTGCGTAAGCGCTGCGCCTGGCTGCTGATGGCGCCATTGGCCGCCTGGATCTGCGCGCGCAGGTCGCGCTCATGCTGGCCGAGGTTGCGGGTGCTGATGCCGGCGTTGCCGAGGCGCGTGCGCAGTTGCTGCAGGGCTTGGCTCTGCTGCAGGTGCTGCTGCTTGAGGAAACCAGCTTCACGGATGGCCCGGTTGTAGTCGCGGGTGAGCGCACGGGTGGGGTTGCCGGCGGCGGCCATCTGCTGGGCCAGCGCTTTCACCCGGGCCTGTTGCGCGGCCAGCGCGGTGCTGACCTGCTCCAGGGCGCCGCGCTGGGTACGGAATGCGCGCACGTCGCTCTGCTGAGCGTTGAGCTGTTTCAGGCGCTCGCGAGTTGCCTTGAGCGCCCGGGCCGTCGCGTCGCTGCCTTGCATGATGCGACGCAGGGGGGCGGTGGCTCTGTCGATCGCGCTGAGCAGCACGCGCAGCTGCAGGTCATTCGCCATCGGCGGAACTCCGTACCCGGGCGCGTTCGCGCCATTCCATCAATTCGGTGAGCGAGAGCCGGTCCATATGGTCCGGCGCCCAGTGAAACGTCACGGCCAGGTCGGCCATGGCGTTTTCTACGCGATCAGGGAGGCTGCCGCCAGCGCCCGCTTCTGCAGCAAAAAACCGGCGATCACCTGGCCGCAGGCAAGCAGGTCGGCCGGGTCCATGCCGGCGGCCTCGGGCTCGGTGATGGTCGGCTGGCTGATGCGCGGCAGGATTTTGATGGTCGCGGCCACATCGAACTGCAGCAGGTCGAGCAGGTGCAGGCCGCGCAGTTCGCCAGAGGAGGGCTTGCGCAGAGTGAGGGTGTTGATGATTTGCTCCCCGCGCTTGATGTGCTGGTCGAGGACTACGAAGTTGTCGGTGGTGGTCTGGTCTTCGGCCGGCGTTGCGGTGTTTTTTTCGTTTTTCATGGGTTCGGTATCCAAGGGGGAAAGAAACCGCCGGCCGGGCCGGCGGGAAGGGATTACAGGCCGATGGCCTTGCGCTGTGCCTCGAGCAGGTCCTTGCCGTTGACCTTCTCGACGAAGTTCAGCAGGTCGATCTCGATGACTTCCTCGCCGTTGACGACGAGCTTGTAGTAGCTGCAGGTGGTGGTGATCTTGTGCTCGGTGTCTTCGCCGGGCTGGGCGTCACCCATTTCGATGGTCTCGTGCCGGCCGCGAACGACGATTTCGACGGGCGTGACTTCGCCGGTATCGTCTTGCTGGAATGAGCCGGCGAAGCGCAGCATGACGCCGCTGGCACTGACTGCGCCGTACTGCTTGAGGGCTGTCAGATCCAGGCCGCCGAGGGTCCACTCGAACTGGATGCCGTCATCGTCGATGCCTAGGTCGGCCTTGACCGGGCCGTTCATGCCGCCCCCGCGGAAGGGCTCCATCTTGCGGGCCAGCGGGGGCAGGGTGCAGGACTTCACGACGCCCTGGTAGCTACCGCCGTCGTTGAAGAGGTTCATGTTCTTGAGCTTGCGCGGCATGGCCATGGTAGGGCTCTCCGGGAATCAGGTGGGTCGGCTCCCCGTCCGGGGAGCGCTGGGTGTCAGGCGTTGACGCGGCTGGCGAAGTCGACGAGGTAGCTGTCGGTGATCTTCTGGAAGAAGGTCAGGTCCTCGAGCGGCGGCACCGGGGTGTAGTCGTAGGTGATGCGCAGCTTGCCGGCCTTGAGCGTGTCCTTGTCGTTCACGTTGGGGTCGTACCAGGCTTGGGCGTCGATGATCAGGCCGAGTCCCTTGAGCTCGCGGAACTTGGCGTTCACGCCCTCGAGGATGTCGCGCACAAGCGACGGGTGCATGGGCTTGTCGACCGCCCACATGTGCGCCTCGGCGATGGTGTCGGCCAGCACCTGGGCGGTGCGGGTGTAGTTCTCGAAGGCGAACAGCGGATCATCGCTGCAGGTGCGCGAGCCCCAGAAACGGAATCCGCCTTCCTGCACCAGGGTGGTGACCTCGTTCTCGTTGAGGTAGTTGGCGTCGGTGCTGGGGCTCTGCAGGTCCCAGAACACGTCGGCGCTGATGCCGGTCACGCCGTTGACGGCGACGTTCGACAGGGTCTTGTGCCAACCGACCTCCTGATCGATCCGGGCGCGCAAGCCCAGTGCCTGGGCAACAGCTGGCGCAGGCACGGTCTGGTTGACCACGGTGCTCCACGTCAGGAAGTCCGGCCAGATCACCATGGCTTCGCGCGCGGCGAAGTTCTCGCGGTAGGCGGTGGCCTCTTCCTTAGTCTTGCAGCCGTTGGCGGAGACGTAGGCGAAGCCGCGCAACTGCTGGGCGATGGCGATGAGTGCGGTAGCGACCGGCTGGGTGTCCAGACCCGGCGCGCCGAGGATGCGCGGTACCACGCCCAAGCGGGCCTTGGCAGCGAGCAGGGCCTTCATGCCGGTGTACTTGCCTTCGGCGCTGACGCCGCCGATGACGGCGCTGTTGGTCGTTGCTTCATCTTCGCCCGGCTTCACCCGCACCACCACAGTGGCGGCGTTGGCCTGGTCGGCGATTGCTTGCAGGCTTGCGGCCAGCGTGCCGCTGGTGCCCGCCTTGCCGATGGCGGCCTGAACGTTGGTGATGAGTACCGGCGTATCGAGCGGGAAGGCGGTGGCGTCGGCGTCTTCGGCGGTGGCTACCAGGCCGATGATCGCGGTGGCGATGGTGCGAATGGGGCGGGTCCCGTCATTGATCTCTTGGACCCGGACACCGTGATGGTATTGGTCAGCGGCCATGGGGTGTGCCTGTGCAGTGGTTGGATGACACTGCACAGGCTGCCGCGCGCGCGGCGAAGGGGCGAGGCGTGGGCCTTGTACGGTTGGCCGCTACAAGGTTTGGATCATGCGGGGGAGACAGGCCATTCGACCAGGGAGGGGTAGCCCGCTTGCTGATCTACCCGGTTCAGCGCGATCCGGTATTGCTTCCAGGCCTTGAGCTCTGCCACTTCTGCCTGGGTCGCTTCGTCGAGGTCAATGGCATCCTGCAGCGGTGCAATGCGCAGCGTGGCCTCCTGCAGGAGCGTATCGCGCCGTTTCTCTACATCCGCCACCTGGGCGCTCCGCTCTGCCTGTTCGTCCAGTTCCCAGCTCCTACCACTCCAACGATAAAACGGGCCTGGGGGGGCGGTGCTGGTGTAGCCGTCAGGAATCGGTCCCAGCTCAACCAGCTCGGCCCGTTCGCCGTTACTTGTCGCGTAAATCGGGCCGCGATGATCTTCGACCAGTTCCCAGCCGTCGTTGCCCGCAGCACGCCGTGCGACCTGTCCGTCGCCAGACTCTGGCGGCGCGTCGAGATAGGCGTGTGCCGGGATGAGCCAGTTGCCAGGCTCGCGCGGGTCGGGCTCGGCATGGCCCGTGCCCAGGAACTCTCCCGTCTGCCTGTCGGCGTGGTAGACCGTCAGTTGCTCCATTTTCGTCCTCACTCAGTACTTGATGCAGATCAGCGCGGCGACGTTACGCGAGCGCGTTTCGGTTGCCACTCGCGCCCCGGAAACCTCGACTACCCGATCAGTCACCCGCGTGCCGCCGGGAGAACCCGCGGCGCCGGAGAATTCGCCGGTGCCGCCAGACTGGCCGATGGCGGTGACGACAGACACGTGCGTATGCGCCTGCAGGGCGTCGAGCTGAAGTGAGCCGAACGCCCGGCCTGGGTCGACCCCGCGGCCTAGGTCGACGCCGCGGATGAACTCGCCGCGGTAGTCGGGGAGGTTGAAGGTCGTTGAGCCGTTTCCCGCGCCGTAGGTTGTGCCGATGCGCGCGAAGAGCTCAGCGTACGTAGCTCGCGAGATCGCGGCGCCATTTGCGATGAGGAAACCCGCTGGCGGGTTGGAGCAAGCAAAGGCGACCACCGCGCCGACCACATCGAGATTGCCGTTGTGCCAGAGCTCCCGAGTCGGGGTCCAACTGCTTCCGTCGTTGAGTACCGAACGGACCAGGACCGTAGGCTCCGTGGTGCCTTGCTTGAATCCGATCTGCGCGGCGTAGTCGTTTCGGCCGTAGGGGATATTCACCAGGCAGCTGTATCGGGCGAACGATGTCGGACCGTCGCCGTAGGAGTAGAAGCCACCGGGCAGGCCAATGGTGTCGATCGGCGTATTGGGGGCGATGTTCGTACCGATGCCGAAGTCGCCGCGGGCCAGTGCGTCGGTGATGCCATAGCCGCCGAGCGTGGTCGGTTTGCCACTGTTGATCTTGCTCCAGGGCAAGCTGGGGACATCTGCGACAGAAAGTTCCGCGCCAGCGGTCACCACACCTTTGGCACTCACCGTTACCTTCGGGTAGCTGCCGGCGATGGCTCCACTGTCGGCCAGGGTCAGAGCGATGTTGACATTCGAACCTCCATCGAACGCTGCGCTACCCGAGGCCGCGCCACTGATCGCAATGGTCCGTGGCGTGGCCAGCTTGGTCGCGCTGGCGGCGGTCTCATTTTTCCCAAGCGCATCGGTGATACCGTAGCCCACCAGAGTAGTGGCCTTGTTCGCTTTCTCCGCCAGCTTGTTGTCGGTATCGGTCTTGGTGTAGGCGTCGCTGATCGCGTAGCCGGCCAGGGTGGTCGCCTTGGTGGCGTAGCTGCCTGGGTTGAAGTTTCCCGAGTGCCAGAGTGTGCGCGTCGGTGTCCAACTGCCATCCTGCTTGGTCGAGCGAATGTAGATCGCCGGTTCTGCGGTGCCCTGCTTGAAGCCCAATTGAGCAGAGGATTCAGCGCTGGAGTACGGGATGTTGATGAGCCCGCAATACTCTGTGAATGAGGTCACTCCGCTGCCGTAGGAGTAAAAGCCGCCGGGCATACCGATCTTGTCGATCGGCGCGGCCGGAGCGAGCGATCCGCCGAGGCCATAGGCCCCGCGGGCCAGCGCGTCGGTGATGCCGTAGCCCTCCAGAGTTGTCGGGTTGGCCCCTTCCTCGACGATACCGCGGTTATTGACCTTCACCTTGGTGAAGGTGCCCGCCTTGCGGGTCGCTGGCAGTACATTGAGGATGCTGCTGTCGACGTACTGCCGAGTCGCCAAGACCACGCTGGGATCTATCTTCAGCTCGATATTCGCAGAGCTACTGACGATCAGGTTGAGCCGGACAACCTGGGTACGTCCGCTACCCTGGCTCAGGATCGGCTTGAACGATGGGGCGCAATTGGCCACTGCGACGAGGTCGTTGTCGGCATCGTAGAGTCCGATTTCTCGAATCCACCAGCCGCCGATATTCTCTGGAATGATCTGCTCAGCGATGATAACCGCGGCATTGTTTGGGTCCACTTTCAGCTGGTTCAACGGTGCGCGGCGCCTCTCGTTGATCAGCTTCGTCTGTGCGGCGGATGGAATCGGGTCGGTGCCGTTGGCGTCGCCGACGCCCATCTGGGTCAGCTTCCACGGGATACCCAGCGCGTCGGCATTGGCCTGCTTGGCCGCGCCGACCTCTGTGAGGATGGCGAAGAACTGCGAGTTCTGGTCGATCATGGGTAAACGTCCAGGGTGTCGATGGAATGATCACGCCCGCCGCGACCGATGCTGCCGGTGACCTCGATGTCGCGGTTCTGGGGTGGGTAAACGTCGATCTCGTCGCCATCGTAGATGGCCGCGCCGAGTGGCAGGGCGCCTGTGCTTTCGAGGCTGATGGAGAGTCCGACCAGGTGGCGGGTGAGGGGCTTGGCGTCGTCGATCAGCCAGGTCAGTTCCTCGTACATCTCTTCGGTGATGCCGGTTTCGAGCACGCCCACCAGCAGCGAGAAGGTGCCCGGCACGCCGGCCGGCGCTTTCTGCCACCACTCATGCACTTCGATCAGGTAGCCCAGCGGCTCAACGACACGGCGTAAGGCGCCGATCGTGCCCTTGCGCGAATGGATGACATAGGCGGCACGTATTGCCGCGCGCTTGGCGGACTCCGGCCATTTGCTGTCCCAGCGGTCCACGGAGAATGCCCAGGCAAGGTATGGCAACAGCGGTACAGGGCAGGTGCTGGGGTTCCATAGCGTGCGTAATGGAATCGGGACGCGCTGAATGTCGGCTAGCGCCTGTGCGGCCAGTTGCTCGAGCTCGGTGGCGTTACGAGGCAGGAGAGGCATGCTCATGAGCTTTGCCCCTGTACCAGGGTGACGCCTGCGCAGTACGGTGCCTGCGCCTCCGTGGCGATGATGTCCGCCCACCCGGATAGCTCGACCTTCTTCACGCCCTCGACGTGCAGAGCGGCATGGATCGCGGACTCGGAGACTTCCATGCCCAGTCGGCGGCGCTGCTGGACGAAGGCCAGAAGCCGCATGCGAGCGGCCTCGAGGATCGGCTCGGACTCAGGACCGACCGTATTGAGGTAGAGCGTTGCGCTGACCCTGTATTCGAGTACCTCCGCACTGCGGACGATAAGGCGGTCTGCTACCGGCCGGCGGTCCTCGTCGTTGAGGTACTGCTCGACAACTCTCAGCAGGTCAGCCGATGCGGCACCGTTGCCCAGCGCCGACTGCACGGTGACAACGGCGACCGCGGGCGATGGGCTGACGGCCGAGGCATCGCCGACGCGGCCGTCAGCGGCGCGGGCGTGGAAGATGTAGCTGTTACGCGGTCCCGCGGTGCTGAGGCCTTCCCAGGCCATCTGCGCCCGCTCGCGCAGGCTGTCGTCGGACTCCAGCAGTTCCGGCACGGGCGGCACCTTCGACGGATCTCCGGGCTGGATAACCAGGCGCTTGACGTTGTAGTTCGCGGCGAGCTGGTCGAGGTCGGCGCCCTGGGCGCTGGCCAGCATGTTGGCGAGAGCCGCCTCGTTGACCCGCTGGCGCCAGAGCATTTCGCGGTACGCGTTTTCCTCGAGCAGCTTGGTCAGCGGCTCGGACTCCAGGGCGAGGCGGGCGGCGATTTCCGCCTGCTGATCCTCCGGCCAGAGGCTGATGGCGTAGGCCTTGCGCTCGGCGAGTATCTGCTCGTAGTCCAGCTGCTCCACCGCGTGTGGTGGTGGCAACTGGCTGAGGTCGATGGCGACGAAGTTCGTTGTCATGCGCTGGCGCCCATCTGCAGGGGGATGCTGAGGTTGTGCGGCTCGTTGCTGTCCACCAGGGTGGCGTCAATCTCCATGAGCACCTGGCCGGCCAGGTTCTGGCCGGTGATCTGGACACGGCTCAGGCGGATGCGCGGCTCCCAGCGCATGAGGGCCATGGCGGTGGCGGCATAGACCTGCAGGCGGGTGGTGTCGTTGAACGGAGCATCGATCAGCTCCGGCAACTGGCTGCCGTATTCGCGCCGCATGACGCGGCTACCAATGCGAGTGGTGAGGATGTCGGCGATCGACTGGCGGATGTGTGCCAAGCGGTCGATGGCGCCGCCGGTGTGGGCGTTCATTGCGGTTTCCCCGTCGTAGCGCCGCCCGGCATGACGCCGCCGTGGGTATGACCGACCAGGCTGATGCCCTTGGCGATCACGTCGACGCTCACGGTGACCTTGCCGGTGACGGTTTGGTTGCCGGTCTGGATGTAGTCGCCCTGGTGGGTGATGTCGCCGACGATGTGGATGCCGCCGTCGCTGATGAGCTCGGTGGTACCGCCGGCGGGAAGAACTGCGCGCAAGTGGTGGGCGGCGCTGTCGTACTCGATCACCGCGCCGTCACGGTAGGTGGTGCGATGCAGGGCGTCGCGGTCGCCGTTGGGCGGGGTCAGGTCACTGAACAAGCCGGTCAGGACCACGCCATTTGCGGTCTGCCCGGATGGGCTGAAGAGCAGTACCTGCTCGTCCAGGGTGGGGGCGTTCCATTCGCGGTCGGCGCCGGCCCGCGGCGATGCCCAGGGCAGCCAGCCGGTCAGCAGGTCACCGGTCAACACACGGACGCGCTGCGCGGCATGGTCCACCGCAGCTATCGTGCCGAGGCGGATCAGGTTCTCGATCATGCGGGAGAGGGCGGCGAAGTCGTTCATGCCGCCGATAGTGGGCGACGCGCGCGCGGGAGGCAGCCAGCGGCGTTTGTAGCGGCCACGCGTACATGCTCAGGCTGGAATGTGAGCGAGCAGCCCCTCACGGATCATCTCAAGGTCGGCTTCGGTGAAACCGAGTAGACGCCGCTGTGCATAACGGACCTCTGGGGCGCCACGCTCGGCGCGATCCTTCAGCCCGTACTGGTGGACTCGCGCGATCCGCGTGACCCGGCCGGCGAAGGAAACCGTGATCGCCTGGGCGTCGCCCTTGGCGCGCAGATAGCGCACCGTGCGCAGCTTCTGGAACATCTTGATCTTGCGCCGAATACGGCCCTGCTTGCCGCGCAGTTCGCGCTTCTTGCGTGGCTCGTAGGCGCTGCCGTCGGGGTTGCGCTGTGCCATCACGCGCTTCTGTTGGCTGCGCCGTAGATCGCGGGCGAGCGAACGCGCGAGGGCAGCACGAGGGCCTGGCTCGAGGGCGCGGAGAATCGGCCCTGCCCAGTCTTCCAGAGCCTGAAGGCTGTCAGCCATTGGCCGGGCGCCTGATCTGCGGCGTCTCGAGCATGACGGCCTCGGTAGGCGTCGGCGGCGTCCACTCGGCCAGATGCTCGCCGTTGGCGAGCATCTGCATCGGCCTATCGACCTCGATGGCCTCGGTGAGCTGGGGCTCTTCCGGGTGACTCACATCGTAGCGGCCATCCTCGCGACGCTTGACGACGACACGCTCGGTCAGTGGCAGGACGATACCGAGGTCGACCTTGCTGCGGTCGAGCATGTCGGCCTCGAAGGTGATGCCGTCCTGCACCTTGGTGAGGTTGGCCAGCAGATCCGACTGGTTCACCAGCAGCCAGCCGAGCAGCGGCAGAAACACGCTGTCGGGGTGCCCGGCGAAGTCGGTGAGGATCACCTGCAGGTCATAGGCGTATTCGAAGGACAGGCTCTCGGCCGAGGTGCTGCGGACCCGGCCGTTGTCGATGAATATCACCAGGCGGTCGCCGTTGTTCCTGAGTTCCGGCACGGCGGCGAGCAGATGCGCCTTCAGGCTATCGGGCTTGTTCATGGGTAGCCCCTTGGGTGCGGATGATCATGTCGACCTTCGCGGCGCATTCGGCCCAGGCCAGGCCGATACGCTCGACTTCAGTCTGTAGGTCGCCGTTGTCCTTCGGTGCCGCTGACTCCAGGCTGCAGGGCGTCACGGCGGGACAGCCACTGATGGTAAGCGGCCGCTCCGGTGATAGCGGGGCGCTGTTGCAGCCGGCGAGCAACATCAGGCAGAGGCTGATCAGCCCACTGGCGATAGGGTTCATCGTCACGTTTCAGGTCCTCGATCAAGCGTTCGCGGATGGCCAGCGCCTGGCGCAGCTGCTGCCGCTGTTGGTCCAGGTCGGCCTGGGCCAGGCGCTCGCGGGAAAGGGCGGCCTCGAGGGCCGTGATGGTGCCGGCCTGGCGGGAAAGCTGGGCGTCGCTGGCTTTCCTCGCCAACTCGGCCTGGGCCAGGCGGGCCTGCGCCAGGTCGATGCGCTGCTGCTGTACCCACAGGAGCAAGCCGAGGGCACCGAGCAGGGCGGCGCTGTACAACACCTGGCGCAGAAGGCTCACGTGCTGGCCTCGGCGCAGTTGGCGTGTTGCTCGTAGGCTCGCGCGAGCTTGGTGTCGTAGAGGTTCCGCTTGTAGTCGGGGCCGTTGTAGAGGCGGGCGAAGTCGGCCCATTTGCGAGCCTTCAGCGCCTTGTGTAGCGCCGGGTCGGTGTCGATGAAGCGGACGAACGCTTCGAACTGAGCCGACTCGCTACGCCCCATGGACTCGGCGAAGGCCTGCACGCTGACGTAGCCCAGGCGCTGCCAGTGGAACCCCATGATCTGGAAGGCGCCCCAACTGGCCGACTCCAGGGCGGCGGTATCGTCGATCTGGCGAGCGTTCGCCAGGCGCTGGTGCTCGGCGGTGCCGCCGGCATAGCCGCCCGGGCGAGGGTTCACCAGCGCGGGGAACTGTGCGGCCAGTTGGTCGGCGGTGACCTGATCGTGGGCGGCGAGACGGCGGTACATGATGTGGCGTTCGAACAGGATTGCCGGCTTGCCGTTGCCCAGGAACCCCTGGCCGTTCGACTCGACCTGGTTGACTGCATAGATCGTCGCCAGCGGCAGGTCGAGGCGAGCTCCGGCGGCGACGAGGTCGGCGTTCTGCAGCAGGTGCGAGCAGTCAGCGCCGCCGAGGGCGGCCAGGGTCTTCGGGCCAGCGATGCCATCGGCGACCAGTCCATGCGAACGCTGGAAGGCACGCACCGCGTCCTCGGTGGCGGCGCCGAAGTGGCCGTCCTCGTAGAGGTTGGCGCCGGCCCAGGTGTTCAGTCGACGCTGAAGCTGGAGGACCTCTTGAGAGCGGTCACCATATCGAAGGGTCATGCGGATGGCCTCAGCAGGGCGGCGACGTTGCCGCGGGAACGGAAGATCAGCAGGCACAGCAGGGTGGCGACGATGGCGTGCCAGATGCTGACCGGTGGGCGGTAGAGCAGGATTTCCAGGCCGCAGATGGCCATGGATGCGCCGAGCAGGCTGGCGAGCAACGAGACGCTGCGGCGGAAGCGGGCGCCGCAGCGCTGGTAGCAGACCAGGCGCAGCGCGGCAGCGATGTAGGCCAGGGCGGCGATCAACGGAACGGCAGTCATGAGCATGTCAGCGACCTCCTCGGATGCGGCGCCAGAGGTCGTCGAAGTCGACCTTGTCGACCCAGGCGACCGCCTTGAGGCTGAGGGGAATGACCACCAGGGCGCAGACGAAGGCAGAGAAAGCCAGGTTGGTCAGCCAGGGCACACGGGCGAGGGCGACATCTGCGAACAGGTAGCCGACGCAGGTCGGCAGGATCAGCGACAGCAGGCGCGACCAGGCCTTCAGGTCCTGCTTCGTGCCGGTGGCCAGCCAGGCGCCGAGCAGGGCGCCGAACAGCATGCCGCCGTCAACCGGAAGGGTTACGCCCAGGCCGAGGCCCATGATGGCGCCGGCCGTGGCGGTGGTGGTGAGGTCAGCCATGCGGGGTGGTTCCTTGCAAAGTGGTCAGTCCCATAGGTTCACCATCTGCCGTTCCGGGGCGGCCGTCGGAATGTCCGGCATGGTGACCTTGAGGCCAGGGGGGAGGGTGGGGCCGTGGTCGGCCAGGCCGTGGTTCGCCTCGAGGACCGCCTCGGTCACGCCGGCGGTGCGACCGTAGTGCCGCCAGCACAGCGCCTCGACGGTGTCGCTCTGGTTAGCGATCACGGTGGCCATTAGTTGCACTCCTGGTGCTTGAGCTGATCGGGATAAACGAACGGGCCGTCGTCCGAGACGAGCGCGCCTGGGGAGCGACCGGTTTCTACCTCGCGGCACACGGCATAGCCGAGCGGGTGCATGATTTCCCGGTTGATGCGTTCCAGAAGCCCCAAACGGGAAATTTCGTTCCAGTCGATGATCTTTGGCTCGTTCATCAGATCAGCTCCACCGTCGTGCGGGGACGCTTGAGAAAGTCGCGGATCGCCCAGCGCTGGTCGCGGCGGTAGTCGTCGATGGTGGTTGCGATGTCCTGGGCCTTGTCGTTGCCGCTGGTGGTGGTGTCGTACCAGCGGTAGCGCTCGGCCACTTCGGCGGCGGTGGCAGACTGCACTGCGCGCAGATACAGCTGCACCAGTTCGGAGGTATCCCGCACCTTGTCGGACGGCACCTGGGCGAGTTCGGCATAGCCGGCCGCGATCTTCTCAAGGCGCCAGGCCCGCAGCTCGCGGTTGACGCTGATCACCGCGGCAATGACCGCAACTTCGAGGCGCGCTGGATCGACGCTGGAGTCGATGCGCAGGTTCGCGCGCACATGCTCGAGCACGATGGTGGGCCAGAAGGGATCGCTGTTGATGTGCCCGGCTGGGACCGGGCCGTTGGCGATGAATCCGCTCATGCTGCTGCTCGCTTGAGGTCGCCGGTGGTCGGGGCGTCACTGCTCAGGAAGGAGAGGACCTGGCAGATCGGCCCCGAGCCGGCGGGGCGCGGGGTACGCTCGGTCAACCGCCAGAGGCGGTCAGTTTCTTCTGGAGCCGTTCGGCGGCCTCCAAATCCTTCTTCCCGCCGCACTTGTCGTGCAGCTGGATCGCGCGCTTGAGCAGATCGATGCCGGCTTGCACCTGCCCGGGTTGCCCGGGGCTCTCCACAGAAAGGCCTTCCAGGGTGGCATGGCCGGCGGCGAGGTAGAGCTTCGCGCGGGCTTCGTCGGGCATGTCGGCCTGGTCGGTGAGCAGGAGGGTGCGATGCAAGGTCGCAAGGTCGAAGCTGCCGCCGGTCTTCTGTGCCTTGAGCGCGGCCTCGGCGATCTCTTCGGCGATGACGCAGCCGGCGGTACGCGCGAAGCGGTCGGGCATGATCAGATCGTGTGCGAGCACGTAGTCGGCGATGTCCAGGGCGCCGGCGTAATCGCCGGCATCGATGCGCCAGAGCATGACGGTGGTGACCACCTCGTCCTGGGCGCCCTTGCCGGCCTGCAGCACGCCGGAAATGTACGGCTGGTAGGCCGGCAGCAGCTCGACCTTGAGCGCTGCCTTGCCTTCGCCGGATTGGATGTTCTTCAGGCGGCTGCGATCCTGATACAGCTGGGCGAGCTGCAGCTCATAGGCGTTCGCGCCTTCCATGCCCTGGTGCGGGGCAGTCGCCGCCGCCTCTTGAGCGGCGGTCACGCGCAGGAAGTGCGCCTTGGCGGGACTGAAGGCCATGTCATCTACTCCGCGACTTCGATGTTCTCGACCAGGCAGCCGAGGCCGTAGTCCTCGACGACGTAGGCGTCGTTGCTGGACTCGTAGTTCTCGATGCGGTTCTTCTCCGGTACCTCCTTCAGGTAGCGGCGGCGACCGCCGATCTGCCAGTAGAGCGACAGGTTCTTCAGGGTGGTGACCATGAGGCCCTTCTCGGGCACGTAGGGCACTTCCACCGGCGGCAGGCCGCCCATGCGCTTCTGCGACAGGATGAGGTCGGTGGCGATCTTCTCGGTTGCCGGCTGGTCCTTGTTCACCATCGGGAAGTACTTGTCGTGGACCAGCTCGCGGCCGAGGATCACCACCAGACCCGGGTCACGGCGGTGCCAGGGATCGATCAGGCTGCTGACCACGTCGAACACCAGGGCGTCGAGGTTCTTGTAGTCGGCGTCGGCGCCGTTGCCGACTACCACCTTGCCGGCGGTCTTCCCTTCCTTCAATACCCGTGCCGGAGCGTTGTTGCGGTACTGCTGGAACCAGCCAATGTTCACGTCCTGCAACAGCGGGTTGGCGGCGCGGTTGGTGGTAGCCGCGGCGCTGGTACCGTTGAAGCCGATCATCAGGCGGTCGAGGGCCTGGCGCTTGAGGATCGCGTCGCGCAGCAGGGCCTGGAACTCGGGGAACTTGGCCCAGGCGTCGAGCATGGCGTAGGTGATGGCGGTGTCGAAATCGGTGTGCTTGCACTCGTAACGCTGGTTGTCGAGCGCGGACACGTCGCGCGGCTTGCGTACACCGTCGCCAGTGGTATCGGTACGGCTGGCGATGGTGCCGCTGACGCCGATGCCGATCTTCTCGCCCTGCAGCTCGTCGACGCCGTAGACGTTGATCTGCTTCAGGAACTCGCTGGACTCCTGAATACGTTGCTCCAGCTTCTGCTGGACACTCGGCTCGACGGCGAAGGTCTGGACGGCGGAGTTCACGCCGTTGAGCTTGGCGAGCTGCGCCAGGTAGGCGTCGAACTGTTTGCGGGTTTCGTTGCGCATGGTGCTTTTCCTTTGGATACCGGGGCGGGGGACGGTTAGCAGTCGGTCAGGGCGACACTGCCGCCACCGGTGACCGGGGGCCGCTGCTGTTGGCTGTGGTCCCGGGTGCTATCGAGGGTGCTCTTGAGGTCCGCCAGTTCCTTGGTGACCTTGTCCAACTGGCTGGCCAGTTGCTGGGTCTGCTTCTTCTGCTCGCCGAGTTGCTCGCCCAGGTCGCGGCTGTGTTCGGCGATCGCTTCGACGGCCTCGCCGACCTGGCCGAACTCGGCTTGGGTGCGGGCTTCCTTGCCCTTGAGCAGCTCCTTGACCTTGGTGAACAGCGCCGCGCCGACCGAGGGCTTTTCCTCGTATTCCTCGAACTCGAGGGTGCCCTCTTCGGCAGCGCTGAACAGGGTGTCGGGGTTGGTCTTGCGGCTGGCGAGGGTCCCGTTCTTGGCGCTGAAAGACAGCGCCTCGGTGCCCAGGCTGGCGGGCGAGTCGGTGATGGCCAGGCCGACCAAGTAGGCTTTCCCGGTGTCGGCGAACTTGGGATCGATCTCGACCGAGGTGTAGACCTTCTGCCGCTGCTTGTTCAGTTCCAGCAGCGCCTGGTTGGGCTCCAGTTGGGCGAAGAGGGCGAGCTTCTTCTGCCCGTTGATGTCGATCTCTTCCGCCTTGCACGCCAGCACGTCGCCATAGGCGCCGAACTCACCAGCCGGCCAGGCCCACTTGATGTGCTCGCAGTTGATCCGCGCGCCGTAGGTGTTCGGGTCGTACTGCGCGGCCATCTGCTCGATCCAGTCGCGCTCGATGTTGCGGCCGTCCGTGGTCGCCCCTTCGACGGCGATGCGGAACCATTTGCTGCGGAATTTCTTCATGCCGGGAGTCCTCAATGCGGCTGATGCGGGGTGCATGGCAATGAGGGGCATGTTCGGGACGCGCGCGCGGCCCAGCAATCACGCGGGATTGTAGGGGGCGGAGCTACAAGGGGCGGCGCTACTGAGGGGCGAGGGTGGGCGGCAGCATCTGCGCCATGAACGCTGCCGTCGAAATTCCCATCCGTGACAATCGCCGCCAGGCCAAATTCCTGTACTGGATGGGTTGGCGTGTCTGCGACATCGCCGATCACCTGGGCGAGAAGGACAAGACCCTTCACTCATGGAAGGACCGCGACGGATGGGACCGGGCCGACAGCGTAGAACGGATCGGGGGCGCCCTGGAAGCCCGGTTGGTTCAGTTGATCCTGAAGGACGGCAAGACCGGCGGTGACTACAAGGAAATCGACCTGCTGCATCGGCAGCTTGAGCGCCAGGCGCGGATCCAGCGCTACCAGGGCGGTGGTACGGAAACCGACCTGAACCCCGAGCTTGCCAAGCGTAACGAAGGTCCCAAGCGCAAGCCGAAGCGCAACGACATCAGCGAGGAACTGACCGAGAAACTGGTCGAGGCCTTCCTCGACGGTTGCTTCGACTACCAGAAAGACTGGTACCGCGCGGGCAATCAGCGAACCCGCGTGATTCTCAAGTCGCGGCAGATCGGCGCCACGTTCTACTTCGCCCGCGAGGCGCTGATCGACGCGCTGGAAACTGGGCGCAACCAGATATTCCTGTCGGCCAGCAAGGCCCAGGCACACATCTTCAAGGCGTATATCCAGTCCTTCGCGCGCGATGCGGTAGGTGTCGAACTGAAGGGCGACCCGATCATCCTGCCGAACGGCGCGGAACTGCACTTCCTCGGTACCAACGCGCGGACTGCCCAGGGTTACCACGGTAACTTTTACTTCGACGAGTTTTTTTGGACGTTCAAGTTCAAGGAGCTGAACAAGGTCGCCAGCGGTATGGCGATGCAGAAGCGCTACCGTCGGACCTACTTCTCGACGCCCAGCTCGATGGCGCATGAGGCTTACACATTCTGGACTGGCGAGCGCTTCAACAAGGGCAAGCCGGCCGCCGATCGCATCAAGATCGACGTAAGTCATGACGCCCTGCAGCAAGGGCGGCTGTGCGAGGACCGCATCTGGCGCCAGATCGTCACTATCCTCGATGCCGAGGCCCGTGGCTGCGACCTGTTCGACATCGACGAGCTGCGTCTCGAGTACGACGCCGAGGCTTTCCAGAACCTGCTGATGTGCCAGTTCGTCGACGACGGCGCGAGCATTTTCCCGTTGACCATGCTGCAGCCGTGCATGGTCGATAGCTGGGACCTGTGGTCGGAGGACTACAAGCCGTTCGCGCTGCGGCCGTTCGGTGATCGCCAGGTGTGGCTGGGTTATGACCCCGCCGAGACGGGCGACACCGCGGGTCTGGTGGTGGTGGCGCCGCCGGCGGTACCGGGCGGCAAGTTCCGCGTGCTGGAGCGCCATCAATTCCGCGGCAAGGACTTCGCCGAACAGGCCGAGTTCATCCGCAAGGTGACCCAGCGCTACTGGGTCACCTTCATCGGCGTCGACACCACCGGCATGGGGTCTGGCGTCGCGCAGCTGGTGCGCCAGTTCTTCCCGGGGGTGCGCACCTTCAGCTACTCGCCCGAGGTGAAGACGCAGTTGGTCATGAAGGCCTGGTCGGTGATCAAGAACGGCCGCCTCGAATTCGACGCCGGCTGGACCGACCTGGCCCAGGCGCTGATGGCTATCCGCAAGACCATCACGGCCGGTGGGCGCCAGTTCACCTATACCGCCGGCCGCAACGACAACACCGGCCACGCCGATCTGGCCTGGGCGCTATTCCACGCATTGCAGAACGAGCCGCTCGAGGGGCAGACCCCCGCGAATACCGGGCGCATGGAGATTTTCGGATGAGCAAACGTCGCAGCCACCGCCGCCAGCAGCCAGTTACAGTCCAGTCCGCCCAGGAAGGCGAGTTCATCCCGCGCCAGGGCGGCCGTGCCGAGGCCTTCACCTTCGGTGACCCGATGCCGGTGCTCGACGGCCGGGGCATCCTCGACTATCTCGAGTGCTGGTCGAACGGGCGGTGGTACGAGCCGCCGCTGTCCATGGAGGGGCTGGCCAAAGCGGTGGGGTCGAGCGTTTACCTGCAGTCGGGCCTGAAGTTCAAGCGCAACATGCTGGCCAAGACGTTTATCCCACACCGCATGCTCAGCCGGGCGACGTTCGAGCAGTTCTCCCTGGACTGGCTGACATTCGGCTCGGCATACCTCGAGCAGCCTCGTTCTCGCCTGGGCACGCGGATGCCGCTGCAGGCGCCGCTGGCGAAATACATACGCCGCGGCACCGATCTGGAGACGTTCTACCAGGTGCGCAGCTGGAAGGATGAGCACGAATTCGAGAAGGGCAGCGTGATCCAGCTGCGCGAGGCCGACATCAACCAGGAAATCTACGGGGTGCCGGAGTGGTTCTGCGCCCTACAGAGCGCTCTGCTGAACGAGTCGGCCACGCTGTTCCGCCGCAAGTACTACAACAACGGCAGCCACGCCGGCTTCATCCTCTACATGACCGACGCCGCGCAGAACGAGGAAGACATCGACGCGCTACGCACGGCGCTGAAGACCGCGAAGGGGCCGGGCAATTTCCGCAACCTGTTCGTCTATGCGCCGAACGGGAAGAAGGAGGGGATCCAACTGATCCCGGTCAGCGAGGTGGCGGCCAAGGACGAGTTCGGCTCGATCAAGAACATCAGCCGCGACGACCAGCTCGCCGGCCTACGGGTCTATCCGCAGCTGATGGGGGTGGTGCCGCAGAACGCTGGTGGGTTCGGATCCATCAGCGACGCGGCAGCGGTCTGGGCCAGCCTGGAACTCGAGCCAATGCAGGCGCGCCTGCAGCAGGTCAATGAGCTGATCGGGGAAGAGGTTGTGAGGTTCACTGCCTTGGGCCTGCCTTCACTCCGTTGATCTACCGAGCTTTTGCGCGAGGCAAAAAAAAGCCCTCACTTGATGAGGGCTTTTACGAATCTCTTTGAGTTCAGCCTGCAGCAGCTGCTGCTAGCACCTTGCATTGGCGCTCGGTGGATTTCTTCATCACGACTTTGTATACACGCTTCTTCTCTTCGGAAGACGCGTTACGAACGAATTCAGAGAATTTCGTGGTTGTGCCCGGCTTTTTCACTGTAAAAATGCTCATTTCAATCCTTAGCCTCGCTGTAAAAGCATCTGCTCAAGGGACGCGCGATCATAGGTTTCGGGGACATGGCTGTCAATCCGGTCTATGTTCGCCTCGTAAACACGGTGGGATCCGTCGTTGTTTTTCAGCAGCAGATCCACCTCTATCGACCCTCCGAAGTGTTGCTTGAGCCGATTCACGACGTCTCTCGCCGCGAAATACTGTCTCACAAACTCTTCGATCGGGATTTTTCTTCCCTCTACTCGCTCTCGAGCTTGGACAAAATTCCATGCAAGGTCAGGCCGCTGGTACACGTACAGGATTAGCACAGTCCTGCCCTTGCGCAAGGATCGCTCGATGTTCCGCTCTGCTATCTCGTAGTTCGCTAGCGTGCCATCCAAGAGAAATGACTGTCGCTGATCCAGGGCCAAATCATGAATCTTCTCTACCAAAATAGAGACGGCAGGTTGGAACAGCCAGGAATTCCCTCCCGTGTACCCTTCGAACTCAGACCGCAATTCGTCCGGATCGATCCGTAGAACCTTTGACCCGTTCTCGTCGAACTGAGACAGGAGCTCGATCGAGGCTTCTGTCTTGCCTGCCCCAGGGGACCCGGCCATGAAAACTGACACGGGGTTCTCCTCTCGAGCATATATCTGGGGGTTTGTTAGCCGCTTTGCAATGGACTTCTTGTTCGCTCTGGCGAACGCGATGGCGCCATCGCAAATTGCCTGCTCCTCAGCGCTTAACGGCATGGGACCTCCTGTCACCCATCACAGCTCAAATCTCGCCTACAACCACCGGTTGGCGCCAATCAGCTTTCTCTATCGAGAAATGCCATTTTAAAGGAAAAATGAATGGTTTTTGCGCAATTCCGCTCGGCGCGCGCAGTCGTCCCCCCGCCACGCCTCCGCTCTAAATAGACCTCTTTTTCTGCACTTCTGCACAGCGCCGCCAACGGCCCAGGCTGGGCGCTACCTTCCGATTTCCGAACTCGGAAATCCCTGCGAATCCCTGCACCAGAGGCCCTTTTCTGAGGGCGGCAAGGGGCCTTCCTGGGGGCGTTTTTCTGTTGACCCCTCGGAAAAAGGTAATTTCGGTAATTTGGGGTTCTAAGCGGGCTGTATGCCGCGTGGTTACTGGCTTTCAGCAATTACCTTGAAAGGTAATTTAGGGTAATTGGAAAGGTAATTTTTTTGTAAGCCATTGATTTATAAGGGGTTCATAAATCGGCGAGCTTACCCAGCACAAAGGTAATTCGATTACCTCAAAATTACCCTATTATTACCTTTAAAAAGCTTATGTAAGCTATTGAATTTAAAGGGGGAAATAGCAGTTCTGAAAACGAATTACCAAAATTACCCAATTTCGATGGGTCAACATAAAACGAGGGGTTGCCAGGCGGGGCGGGCATTGGAACCTGGCTCTCTGCCGTTTGTTCACTCTCCGCGCGCACTTGCCAGTGACGCACACAAACGGCCCCCGAAACGGCCCCCAGCACTTGCGCTCGATGCGCCTGGGCGGCTGGAAGGCCCGGAAATACTGGAGCGGGCGAAGGGAATCGAACCCTCGTCATGAGCTTGGGAAGCTCAGGTAATGCCATTATACGACGCCCGCTCGGACGGCTTTTGCGGCCAGGGCGCCTTTTTACCAGATGCGCGGCGGCAGGTGAAGCCCGGGGCGGGGTTTTTGTTGATTTCGCTGGGTTTTTCCGCCAGGGGAGCGGGGCTCCCCGTGGCGGTGGCGGTTAGCTGGCGAGGGCGGCGAGGGGGACGCTGGCGCCGTTGGGCTGGGGGCGGTAGATCGGGTTGAGCGGCTGCGTGCGCTGCGGGCGGAGGAAGGCCAGCAGGGCGTCCTGGGTCTGTTGCCAGGCGGCCTTGTGCTCGACGTCGATGAAGTGGCCGGCATTGCGGATGGTGTGGAATTCCGCGCCGCGGATCAGTTGGCCGAACTGGCGGGCTTCGTGGGGCGTGGTGTAGATGTCCAGCTCGCCGTTCATGAACAGCACCGGGATCTCGATGCCGGCGAAGCTCTCGGTATAACTATCGGCGTTCAGGCGCAGCACTTCGCGGATATGGAAGTGCATCTGGTGGTATTCGTGCTCGTCCAGGCTGCTGACGTGGCGGAAGTTGTAGCGCTTGAACAACTGCGGCAGGTAGCGGCCGATGGTTTCGTTGACCAGGTTGCCGATCTGGGTGCGATCGCAGGCGGCGAGGTAGTCGAGGCCGCGATGCAGGTAGTCGAGCATGGCCGGGTTGAGCTGAGGCGAGAATGAGTTGACCACCGCCCTGCGGATCCGTCCGGGACGTTGCACCAGGGCCAGTAGGGTGGCGACGCCGCCCCACGAGAACGACATCACTACCTCGGCACGGAAGCGTTCGATCAGTTCCAGCAGGATCCTGGCCTCGCATTCCTTGCTGATCGGCGTGTGGTTTTCGTTATGGGGTTTGGACTGGCCGGCATACGGCTGGTCGTAGAGCACCACGTTGTAATGCGGCTGCAGGTACTTCACGGTCTGGGCGAAGGACGCTGTGGTCGACAGCGAGCCGTTGACCAGGATGATGGTCTGCTGCGCCGCGGGGTTGCCGTAGAACTCGGTGTGAATCCTGTATTGCCCGTGGATCTCGATGATGGCTGTTTCCGGCCTCATGTCGCTTCCTCCTGGAATCGTTCGATGGGAACGCGGCGACCTGCTTGTCGCGGCGAATACAAAATGCTCATGGGCAGATGAAAGCGCCTCCCAATGACAGTTGAATGTCATTCGGATGGATTTAATAAACTTTTGATTTTCAACGACTTACAGGCAAATAGAGAGCGTCCGAAATCCTCTCGGATTTTGGCGAAGCGGCTATTGGCCGGGCAGGAAAGGCCGGCGCCGAAGCGCGGGCAGTCACGCGGGCTTTCTTGGAAGTCGTTTGTGACTTGTCAGTCACAACGTGAGCGTCAGTTAAGCAGCCGGCGTGCCGGGCTGCAAGCCCTGTTTCGCTTTTGGATGGGGGAAGGGGGGCTGGAATCCGACGAAATGCCGCGAGGCAAGTACCGATGCTGCGATTTCGGGATGCCGGGAAGGAAAGGGACGGCGCGGCCGCCGCCCCGGCGGTTCATTTGAGCAGGCTGGCGATGACTTCCGGCGTACGCGCCGCACGTGCCACGGCGCAGCTCTGCGGGGCGAGGAAGCGCGAGGTTTCCAGCCACTTCGGCTGTGGGTAGTAGGCGAACACGTAGCTGCCGCGCTTGAGGGTGTTGATCAGCCGGGCGGCCACGGCCGGGCGTACCGCAGGGCAGCCCTGGCTGCGGCCCAGGCGGCCGAGCCCGGGAACCACCCTGGGATCGGCGTAGGCGGCGGAGTGCATGACGATGGCGCGTTCTTCGCTCTTGTCGTTGAAACCCGGCTCCAGGCCAACCAGGCGCAGCGACTGGCCGTGCTTGCCGGTATAGAGCTGGCCGGTCTGGAACAGCCCGATCGACGACTGGTAGCTGTTCGGCCGGTTGGAGAAGGAGGTGGCAAGGTCATCGCCGCTGTTCTTGCCGTGGGTCACCCACTCTTCGAAGAGCAGCTTGCGGGCCTTCAGGTCGAATACCCAGAGGCGCTTGTCGCGCGACGGCCGCGAGTAGTCGATCACTGTCAGCAGGCCGTTGTCGCCACCCTGGCTCGCACTCGCGCAGGCATAGGCGGTGAGGGCCAGTTCGAGGGTCGGCAGGCTGGCCTGGGGAGCGAGTTTCTGAAGGTCCTTGGCGGAGGGAAGTGGCATGGCGAACACCGGCCCGCTGGCCAGTGCGCAAAGGGTGGCGCCCGCCAGGCTCAGCCTGCGCAGGGCGGCACGGAGGAAGGTTGGCATACGAGCAGTATTCCCATCGGTTCAGTGTGGTTTTTACCGGATGAGAGGCATTGTGCTCGATTTTTGAACAACTTGCCGACTACTTTTTAAGCGATTTCGTCGGATTGTTCGGTGTTTCCGTGGCGATCACCGTGAAATCGGAGTCGCTGTGGGTGTCCCGGGTCGAGGCCCAGTCGGTGATCACCAGGGTGCTGCCGACGTCCATGGCACCGAGCATTTCGCGGACGAAGGTCGGGTCCATGCGGATCTTGCCCAGTTGCTCGGAGGGTGTCAGGCCCTGTCCCGGGTTGCTCACCTGGACCACCGACCAGCGCAGGTTCGGCGAGGTCTCGCTGATTTCTTCCGGGGTCGGCTTTTCCAGCAGCGAGAACACCGCCATGCCGGTTTGCGGGCGTGCCGGCAACTGCACCGGTGCGGTGCCGATGCGCTGGCCGCCGCGATAGACATAGGCGCGCTGGTCGGCGCGGCTGATCAGCACCGACAACGGACCGCGTTCCGCGCCGGGGTCGTTCCAGGCGATTTCTCCGGGCTCCACCGGCAGCGTCACCGGTCGCCCGTCCGCTACCGTCGGTGCCAGCAGGCCGGGGTGGTCGACTTCCTTCGGCGCGCTGCTGGCGTTGGAAATGATTACCGTGGTGGAGCTGAATCCGGTGATGCCGTAGAGCTTCTTGGCGAACGCCATGGGCAGGCGGATGCAGCCGTGGGAGGCGGGATAGCCGGGCAGGTTGCCGGCGTGCAGGGCGATGCCGTCCCAGGTCAGGCGCTGCATGTAGGGCATGGGCGCGCTGTTGTAGAGGTCGGACTTGTGGTCGACGCTCTTTTGCAGGATCGAGAACACTCCGGTCGGGGTCTCCCGGCCCTTCTTGCCGGAGCTGAGGGTGCTGACCCCGATGGCGATACCGTTGCGGTAGATGTAGGCCTTCTGTTCGGTAAGGCTGACCACGATGGTCACTGGTCCCTGCGGGGAAACCTCCGGGTACCAGAGGTACTCGCCGGGCTTCATGCTCTTCAGCCGCGCCTTGATGTCGGCCGGCGGCAAAGGCGCGTTCGCTGGGCTGGCGGGCGCCGCGTGGAGGCTGCCGACGGCGAAGGCCAGCAGCAGTACGGCAAGGGATCTTTTCATTGGCGCTTTCTCTTGCTCCATGCGGGAAAGGCTGTCGCTCCGACAGATGCCATTCAGCTTAGCGTCGCTCGCGACGGCCGGCCAAACCCCTGCGGTCCGGCCTCTTTCGGTGGACAGGCGGCGGGCGGCGGGGTTTCACACCGAACAGATTTCTTCAGCATTCAGGGGGCGCCAGGCACCCGGCGGCAACTGCGGGTCGAGACAAATATCGCCCATGCGCTCGCGGTGCAGGCGCAGCACCTTGTTGTCGAAGTGGCCGAACATGCGCTTGACCTGGTGATAGCGGCCTTCGTGCAGGGTCAGGCGGGCGCAGCGTGGGCCGATCGGTTCGAGCTGCGCGGGGAGGGTGACCAGGTCTTCGAAGCGGAAGTGGAGGCCGGCGGCGAAGGCATCCACGTAGCGTTGGTCGATGGGCGCCTCGGTTTCCACGTAGTAGACCTTGTCGCGCCGGCTGCCCGGCAGGGTCAGGCGGCGCGACCACTGGCCATCGTTGGTCAGCAGCATCAGGCCGGTGGTGTTGTAGTCGAGACGACCGCCAATGTGCAGGTCGTCGCGCAGGTCTTCCGGGAACAGGTCGAGGACGGTCGGGTGTTGCGGGTCGCGGGTGGCGCTGACGCAGCCCATCGGTTTGTGCAGCATGTAGTAGCGCGCCGGCTTGCCAGCCTGGAGCAGCCGCTCGTCCAGTTCCACCCGGCTGAACACCCGCACCTCGTGGGTGCCGTCGCGCACCACCTGGCCGTCCACGCGCAAGCGTCCACCGGCGATCAGCATCTGCGCTTCGCGGCGGCTGAGTTCGGGCAGGTTGGCGAGGAAGCGGTCCAGGCGCATCAGTCGTCGGCGTCGGGCGGCAGCAGTTGCGCGCAGCGTGGGCAGAGGCAGGCGCGGCGGCGCAGCTCGGCGGGAATCCGCTCCAGCACGGCCGCATCGATCTCCGTGGTGAAGCACCAGCAAGCCTGGGTGGCGCTAGCGGGATAGGCCAGGCTGCAGCGGTTGGATTGCTGGCACAGCGGGCAGCGGCCTGGATCGATTTCGCTGTTCATGGCGCGGTGGATGGCTGGCGGGTGCCCAGGGTGCAGGGCCCGGCGCGCGGATGCAAGCATCGTGCGCCAGGCGGGGCGTTTCAGCGGCGAACGGCGTTGGTGATCCAGGGCTCCAGGCGCTGGCCGAAGCTGAGGTGCAGTTCCAGCGGCGCTAGCCGGTAGTTTTGTTCGTCGACCTTGGCGAATACCGCGTGCCATTGTCGTGGCACGTTGATCGCGGCGAGGTCGGTACGGCTGATGTAGCCGCCGACCAGCGTCCTGCCTCCGTCGACCGCGGACCAGGGACGCACCCGGCCCTTGACGATGGCGTAGCGCTGGCGCTCGGGGTAGCGCTGGCGCAGGGCGGCCAGGTCGAGGCCGGCGTCGACGATGAACAGTCGACTGGCCTCTCCCTGCTCATGCTTCAGTTGGTGGCGAGCGGCTTCCATCTGGCTGGACAGCATTTCGTCCTTGGGCAGGGCCTTGCTGCGGGCGCTGGCCTCGGCCAGGCGCTCCTCGGCCAGGCGTACTTCGCGGCGATAGGCCGGGCCGTCGAGCTCCAGGACCAGCAGCACCTGTTTTTCCTGTTGGCGGCGGTAGCGCCGTACGCTCTCTTCGTCGAGCGCGTCCGGGATGCTGAAACCGAGGGCGCGCATCTGCTCGGGCGGCAGCGGGGGAGCGAGGTCACTGGGCGGCTCGCTGCTCGGCGAGCGAAGCTCCAGGCGCAGTTCGACGCCACTGTTCTCTTCGCTCCAGAAACCGTAGGACCAGTTGCGCTGGAGCTCGCGCTGGCTGAGCACCAGCTTGCTTTCGGCCTCGCCGGACCGGTTCCAGGCGACGCCACCGAGGGCGGCCAGGTTCGCCGCCAGCAGCAGGAGGCTGCCGGCGATCAGGGCGTTGCGACGGTTGCGATTCATGCGTCAGTCCTCGCGGCGATGCCCAGGGGCGTGCGCAGGCGGCGCAGGACCAGCAGGATCAGCAGGGCGCTGAGGCCGAGCACCAGGAAGAACAGGTACTTCGGCATCGCTTCCCACCACCAGTCGAAGAACTTGGTGTAGAGGAAGATGACGAAGAAGGTGATCCCGGTATTGCTCACGTCCGCCCAGTTGCGTCGCGCGCCGAGCCAGATCACAAGGGCGGCGGCGACGAAGCCGGCGACCTGGTAGAGCCCCTCGATGAGCGCCGACGGTAACGCCAGGTAGCTGCCTGAGCCCCAGTTGGCCAGCACCAGCATCGGCAGGAACAGGCCGAGCAGGGCGAACACCCGGTAGATCACGGCGAAGCCGCTGAAGTTGCGCTGCTCGAAGCACAGCGGCACGGCGAAGATCAGCGCGGCGGCGGGGAAGAAGTTCTCCGGTCGCTCGCCTACGCTCAGCCAGTAGCCGCCGCCCCAGGTACCGACGCGCGCGGCGATGAAACCCATCACGCAGAGGATCGCCGCCGCCAGCAGCAGGCGGGCGTTGCACAGGTAGGCCAGGAGCAGGGCGTAGAGCGCCCAGGGCACCAGCGCCAGGTCGCTGGGGGTGACGTTGAATATCTGCCCGAGCATGGTCAGGTCGAGGACGAAGCAGGCGAACGCGACCATCGCCGCCAGCTTGCTGAAGTAGCCCGAGGCGTCCTTGGCCTGGACCCAGAGCGTGGCGAAGAACGCGGCGAAGGCGCTGCCGATCAGGATCGCCACCTGGGCGACGGTGGGGAACAGGCCCCAGAAGCGATAGAACAGCAGGAACACGCTGGCGGCGAAGGCCAGGGCGCCGAAGAACGAGGCTACCCGCATGCCCAGCGAAAGTTGCTGGCTGCGCAGGTCGTGGTCGATGTCGAAACGGTCGCGGTAGCTGTCCAGCAGGGCCAGGTGATAGTCGGCGAGTTGCCGGGCCTGGGCCGGTTCGAGGCGGAACGCCTGCTCCTGGTCGAGGCGTTGCAGCTCGCGCTGGAACACCAGGATGTCGTTGGCGCGCTGCTGTGCCTGGGCGCGGTCGATGGGTTGCATGCATGCTCCTTGAGCGGTTCCGGCGGGGCCGGCAGTCCTTGGTCCGCGCACTCTACCGAGAAACGCCGGCTGCGGTCACGTTCTGGAGGCCCGTGTCGTTGGTCGGATTCAGGGAATTTCCGTTTTTTCCTTCGGTCTCTATTGCAGCCGGGTTGCAACCGCCGCAACCGGCTTCCCGCTCCATCGGGATCTTGTCCAGGCGTGGTTCGGCTGCGTTCTGCGATGAAGGAGAATGCTGATGGTCATGCGATTGTTCGGGCTGCTACTGGCGGCCTTCCTGATGAGCGGTTGCAGCGTTCGGGTGCCGGGCGCCTACGTCGAACTGGATCCGTTCGACGATGGCTACTACGGCTACGATCGCGGCGGCCCGCCCCATTGTCCTCCGGGCCACGCCAAGAAAGGCTGGTGCTGAGCCCACTTCCATTTCCCGAGTCTTCACGTCGTATGCGCGCCTCGCGGCGTCGCCGGTCGTCCGGCCGGTCGGCAGCGGGGCCGCAGGAGGCTGCCATGTGGCGCACATTCCTGAGAGTCCCGCTTCTTCTGCTTCTCGCCAGCCTGGGTGGCTGCGCGGTGTATGACTACGACTACGATGACGGCGATTGGCGCCACTATCGCGGCCAGCCCTACGGCTACGCCTACGAAGTGCCGCGCTATCGCGTGTATGACGATGGCTGGCGCAGCGAACGGCGCTACTACTCGACGCGCTACTACGACCAACGCTACTACCCGGCGCCACGCCGCTACGATGGCCACCGCGACTACCGGCGCGAGCAATATCGCTACCAGCAGCGCTACCACGAATCGCGCCCGGCCCATCGTGGCGAGCGGCATCCGGGCAACTGGCAGCGCGGCGGCCAGCCGCAATGGCGCGGGCATTCTCCGCAACGCTGGCAACAACACGGTCGGCAGGATCGTCCGGGACACCAGGGCCAGCAGGGCGGGACACCTCGCTGGCGCAACTGAGGTGCGCAAGGAAAGGCGGCGCCTGCGGGCGCCGTCGTGCTTTCCAGTCGAAAGTGCGGACCCTCTTGGCGCATTTGCTCGGCACACTCTGCCGATACCGAAACGAGGAGGTTCCCATGAGTCATTTTCTGTCGTTCGCCAAGGGCGCCCTGGCGATGTTCTGGCTCGTCGCGCTGGTCAACCTGGCCTACCCGCTGGGCGAGTTGCATCGACCGATCCTGCTGTTGTCCGGCGTGCTGGTGCTGGTCCATGCCGCCGAGATCCTGCTGCTCAACGGGCGTCTCAAGGCGCGCCCGGCACCTTGGCTGGAGCGCCTCCAGGTGCTGCTGTTCGGCGTCCTGCACCTGCGTAGCCTCGGCTGATTTACCCAGGCTTTACTCTCGCCGCGGGCACCGCCCGCGCGCCGCGCAGTCCGATGTGCAGGTTCCGGAACAGGCAATCCTCCCGCATCCGCAGGAGAGGCCGGAACCGCACAGGAGGCGCCATGCGTCGTTTGCTTTCCCTGCTGATCCTCGTCCTGCCGCTGTCGGCCTGCGTGGTCTACGACCGCAACGACCACCGGCATCGTCCCGACTACCGCTACGAGCGCTATCACGACCGCGACCGTGACAACCGCGGGCGCGACTGGAACCGTTCCTGGCAGGAGCGCCGCGACGACGCTCGCTGGCGCTGATCCTCAGGTGGCGGCGAAGCGCCGGTCCTGTTCCAGCACCCGCTCGACGAACACTGCCGCGGCCGGCGACAGGCTGCGGCCGGCGCGGCTGACCAGACCGTAGGCGGAGCCCTTGGCGCGGGCGGGCTCGGAGCCGGCGGGCCAGGGCAGCAGCGCCAGGCGGCCGGCCTCGACGTCGGCGGCAACCACGTCCCAGGGCGCCAGGCTGATCAGCTCGCTGGAGCCGACCAGGCCCTTGAGCATCAGCACGTCGTCGCACTGTATGCCGAGCGGTTCTTCGCGTTGCAGCAGGCGCGCCAGGTCGCCGCGGACTGCCTCGGGCAGGCGCGGGCCGGCCAGCGGGTAGTCGGCCAGTTGCTCGGCGCTCGGCCTCACCAGACGCAGCAACGGATGGCCGGGGCGGCAGAAGAGTACGCCGGGATACTCGCGTAGCGGGTGGATGCGCAACTGCGGATCGCCTTGCAGCTCGCGGATATCGGCGACGAAGAGTTCGACGGCGTCATCCAGCAGGCGCTGGCGTAGGGTCTGCCAGTCTTCGATGAGCAGTACGACGCGCACGCGTGGGTGGGCGCTGGAGAAACCGGCCAGTGCCTCGGGCAACAGCCGTGCGGCGGGGAAGGGACCGCCGCCCAGGCGTAGCTCGCCGCTGTCGAGATTGGCCAACTGGCTCACCGCGTTGTGCAGTGCGCGATGCCCGGCCAGCAGGCGCCGAGCGTGTTCCAGCACCAGCCGGCCGTGGGCCGTGAGGGCCACGCCGCGGCTGCCGCGCTCCACCAGGGTGCAACCCAACTGTCCCTCCAGCGCCTGGATGCTGCGTGACAGCGCCGGCTGGCTGAGATTCACCGCTTCGGCGGCGCGGGCATAGTGGCCGTGCTCGGCGAGGGCGACGAAGTGGCGGAACTGGCGTAGATCGCTCATGCGGACTCCGCATCGAATGTGGACCTGGAATGCATTGGAATTATTGCCGTGCCGCTCGGCATAGTGCCAGCCGAAGCCCACAACAATAAAACGGAGTATCCGATGAGCCGTCTGCTTGCACTCCTGGCGCTCGCCCCGCTGCTCGCCGGCGCCGCCGAAACCACCGCGCCCAAACCGCCCAGTGCCTTCACCGTCGAGGCCCAGCGGCGGGTCGAAGCGGAATTGCCCTTCGCCGACCGCGCCGACTTCGAGCGCGCCGAACGCGGCCTGATCCGGCGCCCGGAGCGGTTACTCATCCGCAACCCCGACGGCAGCGTCGCCTGGCAGCTCGGTGGCTACGACTTCCTCCTCGACGGCAAGCCTCGCGACAGCATCAATCCCAGCCTGCAACGCCAGGCCCTGCTCAATCTCAAGTACGGCTTGTTCGAGGTTGCCGAGGGTATCTACCAGGTGCGCGGCTTCGACCTGGCCAACATCACCTTCATCCGCGGCGACAGCGGCTGGATCGTGGTCGACACCCTGACCACCCCGGCCACCGCCAGGGCGGCCTACGAACTGGTCAGCCGCGAGCTGGGCGAGAGGCCGATCCGTACGGTGATCTACAGCCACGCCCACGCTGATCACTTTGGAGGCGTGCGCGGTCTGGTAGAGCCACAGCAGGTCGCCAGCGGCGCGGTGCAGATCATCGCTCCGGCCGGCTTCATGGAGGCGGCGATCAAGGAGAACGTCCTGGCCGGCAACGCCATGATGCGCCGCGCCACCTACCAGTACGGCACGCAACTGCCCAAGGGGCCGCAGGGGCAGGTCGACATGGCCATCGGCAAGGGATTGGCGCGCGGACCGCTGAGCCTGCTGGCGCCGACCCGCCTGATCGAAGGCGAGGGCGAGGACCTGGTGCTGGACGGCGTGCCGTTCACCTTCCAGAACACGCCGGGTACCGAATCGCCGGCGGAGATGAACATCTGGCTGCCGCGGCAGAAGGCCCTGCTGATGGCCGAAAACGTGGTCGGCACCCTGCACAACCTGTACACCCTGCGCGGCGCCGAGGTACGTGATGCGCTGGGCTGGAGCAAGTACATCAACCAGGCGCTGCATCGTTTCGGCAGGCAGGCCGAGGTGATGTTCGCAGTGCACAACTGGCCGCGCTGGGGCAACGCGGAGATCGTCGAGGTGCTGGAGAAGCAGCGTGACCTGTACGGCTTCCTGCACGACCAGACCCTGCACCTGGCCAACCAGGGCGTGACCATCGGCCAGGTGCACAACCGCCTGCGCCTGCCGCCCAGCCTCGACCAGGAATGGTACGACCGCGGCTACCACGGCTCGGTCAGCCATAACGCACGGGCCGTGCTGAACCGCTACCTGGGCTACTACGACGGCAACCCGGCGAGCCTCGACCCGCTCAGCCCGGAGGACTCGGCGGGCCGCTACGTGGAATACATGGGCGGCGCCGAGCGCCTGCTGGAGCAAGCGCGGGCGTCGTACGCCAGGGGCGAGTACCGCTGGGTGGTCGAGGTGGTCAACAGGCTGGTCTTCGCCGAGCCGGATAACCGGGCCGCGCGCGAGCTGCAGGCCGACGCCCTGGAGCAGCTCGGCTACCAGGCGGAGAACGCCGGCTGGCGCAACAGCTACCTCAGCGCCGCCTACGAACTGCGCCACGGCGTACCGCGCGACCAGCCGACGATGAAGGCCGGCAGCGCCGATGCCCTGGCGGCGATGGACACCGGCCTGCTGTTCGACTATCTCGGCGTGCGCCTGGACGCCGGCGCTGCGGAGGGCAAGGCGCTGAGCATCAACCTGCGCCTGCCGGACATCGGTGAGAACTACCTGCTGGAACTGAAGAACTCGCACCTGAACAACCTGCGCGGCGTGCAGAGCGAGGACGCCGGGCAGACCGTGAGCATCGACCGCGCCGATCTCAACCGGCTGCTGCTCAAAGAGGTATCGGCGGTACGCCTGGTCTTCGAGGGCAAGCTGAAGAGTTCCGGCAATCCGCTGTTGCTGGGGCAACTGTTCGGCATGCTCGGCGACTTCGACTTCTGGTTCGATATCGTCACGCCGGCGGCGAAGTCCGAAGGCTGACGACGAAGGCGCCCGAGAGGGGCGCCTGGTCTTTTCAGTAGGCCACGGTGAAGCGCTGGCGATGATGACGGGGCTGCTCGGCCTCGTCGAGCATGGCTACCGCCAGGTCTTCCAGGGAAATCCGGCTCTCGCCCTTGGCGTCGAACAGAACCTGGTCGCCGCCGAGGCGGAACTTGCCGCTGCGCTGGCCGGGTTCGAGGAGCATCGCCGGGCTGAGGAACACCCAGTCCAGTCGTTGCTCGCCGCGCAGTTGGTCGAGGGCGTCGGCGGCGCCGAGGGCGCCCTGCTTCCACTGCTCGGGGAATTCCGGGCTGTCCACCAGGCGCTGGCCGGGGGCGATCTCCAGGCTCCCGGCGCCGCCGAGAACCAGCAGGCGCGGCACGCCGGAGCGTTTCACGCCGTCGAGAATGGCCTGGCTGCCGGCGGCGTGGCGGGCGCGGAGGTCGGCGCTGCCCCAGCCGCCGTTGAAAGCGCTGATGACCACCTCGTGGCCTGCCACGGCGCTGGCCACCTGGGCCGGGTCGCTGACGTCCGCCTGCACTACGCCGAGGCCGTCGCGCGCCGCCAGCTTGCCCGGGTCGCGGACCAGGGCGGTTACCGCGTGGCCGCGTTGCAGGGCTTCGTTGAGGAAATAGTGGCCGACGTGGCCGGTGGCGCCGATCAGGGCGATTTTCATGCTGCACCTTCCGTTCGAGAAATGCCGCAGAGCGGCGTCGATCAGCATCATCCGCCCTGCGCTCGCCGGGATAAACCGCTGCGAGGGGGATGCACTCGTTAGCCCAGCTTAATAATCAGACCTCCTCGCTGTCGCTCATCAGGGTCAGGCTGCGGGCCACGGCGAGGGCGATGAACAGGACCCCGATCACTCCTTCGCTGCCGGCCAGCAGGCGCGCCAGCGGGTTGATCGCCTGGATGTCGCCGTAGCCCACGGTGGTCAGGGTCACCAGGCTGTAGTAGACGAAGGTATCCAGGCCGAGTGCGCCATGGCTGGCGATGAAGCTGGCAGGCTGCATCTGTTCGACCATGTAGTAGGCGAGAGCGAAGGCCAGCGCCATCTGCAGGTAGAGCGCGCAGAGTCCGTAGAGCAGCTCGTGGGTCACCGGGCGCTCCTGGGTGACGCGGCGGAACAGCGCGGCGAACAGGGTCAGGTACAGCAGGATCAGGCTCAGCCCGCGCAGCAGGCCGGGCGGCAGGCTGGAGTAGGGACTGCTGAAGTCCGCAGTGGTGTACAGGGCCAGGCTGAACAGGCCGAAGAAGGCCGTCAGGTAGACCAGCGGGCTGCGTCTGCGCAAGGTGTTCATCCCGGCCAGCACCAGCAGCAGGAGGCTGCCGAGCACCCGTGGCTTGGTGCTCGACGGCAGGCCGAGGATCGCCGTGAACAGCACGGTGGAAAAGAACAGCAGGCGGAAACGGTAACGCAGCAGCAGGGCGTTCAAGGCGGGCTCCTCGCATCGTCGAATCGACCAGCCTGGGCGCGGACCCGCCTGCCTGTCTATTGGCCTTGTGTCGGATCGAACAATTTCTGCACCACGGAAAAGTCCCGCTCCGCATAGCCCTGCTTCAGCAGCAGACGGTACAGGCTCAGCGCCAGGCTGCCCATCGGCGTGCTGCTGGCGCTGGCCTGGGCGGCTTCCTGGGCCAGCCCGAGGTCCTTGGCCATCAACTGGGCCATGAAGCCGCCGCTGTAGTCGCGCGACGCCGGAGCGTTCTCCATAACCCCCGGCCAGGGGTTGTAGACTTCCAGCGCCCAGTTGCCACCGGAGCTGCGGCGCATGATCTCGGCCAGCACCTTCGCCTCGAGGCCGTTGGCCACGCCCAGGGCCATGGCTTCTGCGGTACCGATCATCAGCACCGCGAGGAGCTGGTTGTTGCACACCTTGGCCACCTGGCCGGCGCCGTCGGGGCCGGCATGGAAGATGTTGCGACCCATGGCCTCGAACAGCGGCCGGGCCTTCTCCAGGGCTTCGGGGTCGCCGCCGACCATGAAGGTCAGGGTGCCGGCTGCCGCGCCGGCAGTGCCGCCGGACACCGGCGCGTCGAGCATCGCCAGGCCGCGCTCGCGGGCGGCGGCGTGGACCTTGCGCGCCGAGGTCGGGGCGATGGTCGAGCATTCCAGCACCAGGGTGCCGGGGGCGATGTGCGCGAGCAGGCCATCGTCGTCGAGGTACAGGCCTTCGACGTGCTGGCTGGCCGGCAGCATGCTGATGACCACGTCGGCGCCCTGCACCGCGTCGCGGGCGCTGCGGGCGGCGCTGGCGCCGGCGGCGACCAGGCCGTCGACGGCGCTCTGCACCAGGTCGAAGACGTTCAGCAGGTAGCCGGCCTTGAGCAGGTTGGTGGCCATCGGCGCGCCCATGTGGCCGAGGCCGATGAAGGCGATCTGTTTCATGGAGCTCCTCCTGTGGCGGCCGCGAGGCCTCTTGGGGATGCTGTGAAACAGCTTAGACGCTATGGACGTGGCGGGCCCGCGCCCTCCTTCGGCAGAGGGCGGCGCGGCGGATCAGAGCCCCGCCAGCGGATGCTCGCCCTCCCAGGTCGGCTCGAAGTGCGCCTCGATCACCGCCTGCGGGATCGATTCCACCTGCGGCCAATGCCAGTTCGGTGCGTTGTCGCGATCGATCAGCCTTGCGCGTACCCCCTCGGCGAAGTCCGGATGGCGCGTGCAGTTCAGGCTCATGGCGTATTCCAGGCGGAACACCTCGGCCAGCGACAGGTAGCGCGCACGCTCGATCTGCTGCCAGACCAGATGCGCGGTCATCGGGCAGCCCTCGGCCAGGGTCTTCGCGCCACGCGCAAGCAGCGGGTCGGCGTCGTCGCGCAGCGCCACCAGCGCCTGCCAGGCGCTCGCCAGGTCCGGCTGGTCGAGCAGTGCGTCCAGGCGCGGCCGGCGCGGGAGCAACTGGGCCTCCGGCAGTTCGCCGCGGGCCTCGTGTTCGAGGGCGCGAAGCAGGCTGTGAAGTTGCACCTGGGGCGACTCGTTCCAGTTCATCTGCACCAGGCCGGCGAGCAGGGCGTCCTGCTGGTCGTCGAGAAGGAAGCGGTCGGCCAGGTCGAGGTCGAGAGCGTCGCGGGCGTTCATCTGCGCCGCGCTCAGGCCGAGGAACAGGCCGAGCCTGCCGGGCAGGCGGGCGAGGAACCAGCTGGCGCCGACGTCTGGGTACAGGCCGATGCCGATCTCCGGCATCGCCAGGCGGCTGGACGGGGTGACGATGCGAATCCCGGCACCCTGCATCAGCCCCATGCCGCCACCCATCACATAGCCGTGGGCCCAGCAGATGAAGGGTTTCGGGTAGGTATGGATGCGGTAGTCGAGGCGGTATTCATCGGCGAAGAAGCGTCGCGCCAGGGCCGGTACCTCGCCGGGTTGCTCGCGGCAGGCGTCCACTAGCTTGCGCACGTCGCCGCCGGCGCAAAAGGCCTTGGCGCCGTTGCCGCGCAACAGCACGCAGGCGATGCCGGCGTCCTCGGCCCAGGCGTCGAGTTTCGCCGCCAGGGTCTCGATCATCGGCAGGGACAGGGCGTTCAGACTCTTTTCCGCATCCAGGGTGGCAATGCCGATGCGGAAGCCATGCAGGCTCGGGCGTTCTTCGAAAAGCACGTTCATGTCGGGGCTCTCGGCTCGGGCGGGCTGTGGCGCAGCCCGCCGGGTTCGATGGGAAGGCTCAGCAGTTGCGCCACTTGGGATCGCGCTTCTCGAGGAAGGCGTTGACCCCTTCGCGGGTGTCCTGGGCGTCGAACAGATCGACGAAGCGCTCGCGCTCCTCCGGCAGCCAGGTGTTCGGCGCGCGTTCGCGGGCACCCTGGATCAGCGGCTTGATGGTGCGGATCGCCACCGGGCTCTGGCGTGCCACCTTGGCCGCCAGCAGCAGGGCGGCGCCGCGCGCCTCGCCGCTGTCCACCACCTGTTCGACCAGGCCGATGCGCAGGGCGGTTTCCGCATCCACCCGCTCGTTGCAGAGGATCATCCGCTTGGCCCAGCCTTCGCCCACCAGCCAGGGCAGCGCCTGGGTCCCGCCGGCGCAGGGCAGCAGGCCCACCGCGGCCTCCGGCAGGGCCATCTGCGCCTGGCGCTCGGCGATGCGGATGTCGCAGGCGAGGGCGCACTCCAGCCCGCCGCCCATGGCGTAGCCGTTGATCGCCGCGATCGACACCCCGCGGAAATCGCGCAGCGCCTCGAAGGCTTCGCCGAAGCGGCGGGCCATCTCGCGAGCGCGGGCCTTGTCGCCGTCGGCGAACATGTTCAGGTCGGCGCCGGCGGAGAAGAACTTCGGCCCCTGGCCGGTCACTACCAGGGCGTAGATATCGTCGTCGCGGTTGAGGTGCTCGATCAGTTGGCGCAGGCCGATCAGCGAGTCGCGGTCCCAGGTGTTGGCCGGCGGGTGGTTGATGGTGATCAGCGCGGTGTGCCCGTGCTTTTCCACGGTGAGCTTGTGGGTCAGGTCGAAGGAGGAAGCCTTGTAGGGTTCGACGGCAGTGTTCATGAAGTCCCTCACTGGATCATGGGCCGGGGCGTCCCGGCACTATCGGATGCGATGGTTCGCGGCGTTCACAGCAGGCGATCGAGCATGCCACCCTGCTCCAGCAGGCGGCGGGCGACGATCACCCGCATGATTTCGTTGGTGCCTTCGAGGATCTGGTGCACGCGGGTGTCGCGTACCCAGCGCTCCAGCGGATAATCGTTGAGATAGCCGTAGCCGCCGTGCAGTTGCAAGGCCTCGTTGCAGACATCGAAGCAGCGGTCGGTGGCGAAGCGCTTGGCCATTGCGCAGTACAGGGTCGCCTCGGCGTCGCCGCGGTCCAGCCGATGGGCGCCGAGGCGGACCATCTGGCGGCTGGCGGTGAGTTCGGTGAGCATGTCGGCGAGCTTGAACTGCAAGGCCTGGAAGGTCGCCAGCGGCTTGCCGAACTGCTCGCGCTCCTCGACGTAGCGCATCGACTGCTCCAGCGCCGCCTGGGCGGCGCCCAGGGAACAACTGGCGATGTTCAGGCGGCCGCCGTCGAGGCCTTTCATGGCATAGACGAAGCCCTGGCCCTCCGGGCCGATGCGGTTGCCGGCGGGGATGCGCACGCCTTCGAAGGTGATGGTGCGGGTCGGCTGCGCGCGCCAGCCCATCTTGTCCTCGTTGCGGCCGTAGCGGATGCCGGGCGCGTCGGCCGGCACCAGGAAGCAGGAGATGCCCCTGGCGCCGTCCTCGCCGGTGCGCGCCATGACGATCAGCACCTGGGTGCTGCCGGCGCCGGAAATGAAGCACTTGCTGCCGTCCAGCACGTATTCGTCGCCCTCGCGGCGGGCGCGGGTGCGCAGGCGCGCGGCGTCGGAGCCGGCATCGGGCTCGGTGAGGCAATAGGAGGCGAGCGACTCGCCGCCGATCAGGCCGGGCAGCCAGGCCTCCTTCAGCGCCGCGTCGCCGAACGAGGCGAGCATCCAGGCGGCCATGTTGTGGATGCTGATGTAGGCGGTAGTGGCCACGCAGCCGGCGGCCAGTTGCTCGAAGATCAGCGAAGTGGACAGCCGCGACAGGCCCAGGCCGCCGTCTTCCTCGGCGATGTACAGGCCGAGGTAGCCCTGTTCGGCGGCGGCGCGGATGACTTCCACCGGGAAGTGATGGTCGCGGTCCCAGTCGGCCGCCTTCGGCGCCAGTTCGTGGCGGGCGAAGGCGCGGGCGCTCTCCACCAGCAGGCGTTGTTCTTCGGTGAGGTCGAAATCCATAGGTCCTCGGGTCACTTGAGATGGATGGTCATGTTCGGGCCGGCCGACGATTCGTCGGTCGTCGGTTCATCGTCGAACCAGCGGCTGGTGACGGTCTTGGTCTCGGTATAGAAGCGCACCGCCTGCTTGCCGTAGGCGTGCAGGTCGCCGTAGAAGGAACCCTTCCAGCCGGTGAAGGAGAAGAACGGCAGCGGTACCGGGATCGGCACGTTGATCCCCACCTGGCCGACCTGCACCGCGTGCTGGTAGCGCCGAGCGGCGCCGCCGGAGCGGGTGAACAGGCTGGTGCCGTTGCCATAGGGATTGGCGTTGACCAGGGCTATCGCCTCTTCCAGGGTATCGACCTCCAGGCAAGCCAGCACCGGGCCGAAGATTTCCTCGCGGTACAGGCCCATCTTCGGCGTCACTGCGCGGAACAGGGTGGGACCGAGCCAGTTGCCGTTGGGATAGCCTTCGACCTGGCACTGCGAGCCGTCGAGCAGGCACTCGGCGCCTTCCGCCTTGCCTTCGGCGATCAGGCGCAGCACGCGCTGGCGCGCCTGCGGGCTGATCAGCGGACCATAGGCGGCGTCCGGGTCCTGCCAGTGGCCGGGGCGCAGGGCGGCCATCCGCTCGGCCAGTTCGGGAATCCACTCGCGCGCCGCGCCGACGAACACCGCCGCGCTGATCGCCATGCAGCGCTGGCCGGCGGCGCCGCAACTGGCGCCGACCAGGTTGCCGAGAACCTGGGCCTTGTTCGCGTCGGGGAGGATCACCATGTGGTTCTTCGCCCCGGCGAAGGCCTGCACCCGCTTCAGGTGCGCGGTGCCGGTGCGGTACACGTGCTGGCCGACGGCGACCGAGCCGACGAAGGAAATCGCCCGGATGTCCGGGTGGGTGAGGAGGGCATCGACCTGCTCGCGGCCGCCATGAATCACCTGCAGCACGCCCTTCGGCGCGCCGGCCTCGAGGAACAGCTCGGCGAGGCGGTTGGGTGTCAGCGGATCCTGTTCGGAGGGCTTGAGGACGAAGGTGTTGCCGCAGGCGATGGCCAGCGGGAACATCCACAGCGGGATCATCGCCGGAAAATTGAACGGGGTGATCCCGGCGCACACGCCGAGGGGCTGGATCCAACTGGTGGTGTCGATCTCGCGGGCGACGTTTTCCACCGTCTCGCCCATCATCAGGCTGGCCACGTTGGCGGCGTGTTCGACCACCTCGATGCCGCGCCACACGTCGCCCTTGGCATCGGCGAGGTTCTTGCCGGTCTCCCGGGCCAGCAGTTCGCCGAGTTCGTCGTGGTGTTCCTTGAGCAGGTGCTGGTAGCGCAGCATCAACCGCGCTCGCTCGGGAGCCGGGACTTCGCGCCAGGTCTCGAAGGCGCGCTGGGCGCTGGCGATGGCCTGCTCGATCTCGTCGGCGGTGGCCTTCGGCGCCAGCGCGAGGACGTCCTGGGTCGCCGGATCGGTGACTTCGACCAGCTCGCGGGAACGGCTGCCGCGCCATTCGCCGTCGATCAGCTGGGGGATTGCCTTGGCCATCGTCGCCTCCGCTTCCCGGTGGACCGGGATGTTGTTTTGAGTCGTTATAGCCGGCCGCAAGCCGCCTGTGGATTGACGATCTTGCGCAAGGGATGGACGATCTTGGGATTCAGACTACCGAGTCGCGTCGCCGTGAAGCGTTCCGTACAGACCTCCGCCTGGCCCCTGCCCAACCAGGGGGTGCGTTTCATCACGCCGCCCCGCCTGCGTCGCGCCCTGGCCCGCCATCCGCTCGGCCAGGCCTGCTACCCGCTGGCCCTCGGTTACTATCCGGAGGCGCACGGCCACCACATGCAGCGGCGCGCGCCGGACGACAACCTGTTGATCTACTGCCGGGCCGGACGCGGCTGGCTGGAGTGTGCCGGCGAGCGCGTCGAGGTCGGCGGCGGCGACCTGCTGGTCCTGCCCAAGGGCCGGGAACATGCCTACGGCGCCGACTCGCAGCGGCCCTGGAGCATCTACTGGGTACATTTCGAAGGCGGACTGGCGGAGGATTTCCTGCGTCCGCTGGGCAGCGCCCCGCGCCTGCGCCTGGGCATGCAGCCGCGCCTGCTGGCGGAGTTCGATGCGCTGCTGGCGCTGCGTCGCCAGGGCCTCAGCCTGCCGCACTTCATCCATGCCGCGCACCTGTTGCAGGGCCTGCTCACCTCGCTGGCGGTGCGTCCGGCGCGGGCCAGCCTGAAATCCGGACGGGTGCTGGACATCGACGCGGTGCAGGCGCTGATGCGCGCGCACCTGCACGACAGCCTCAACCTCGACGAGCTGGCGGCGCAGTTCAAGCTGTCGCGCTTCCATTTCGCCAAGACCTATCGCGCCCTGACCGGCCAGGCGCCGATCCAGGATTTCATCCAGATGAAGATGGCCCATGCCTGCCGCCTGCTCGACGAGGGCGCGCTGGAGGTGCGGCAGATCGCCGAGCAGCTCGGCTACGCCGATCCCTATTACTTCTCGCGGCTGTTCCGCAAGGTGGTGGGCATGGCGCCCAGTCACTACCGGGCGCTGCACCAGGGCTAGTGCTCCGGGCATAATGCTGCATCCTGCCCGTGGGCCGAGACCGACAAGGATCGTCGATGCGCAAACCCCTATCGCTCTACCACCCCTGGCTCTACTGGCTGCGGGTCTGGCAACGACGTCTCTGGCGGCACTGCCGCTGGCGTCTTGGCGGCCGTCGCTACGTGCGGTTGCCATCGGTCGACGAGCGCCTGCCGTACCGCTACATCAAGCACACCTCGAAGTTGATCCGCCGCCTCGGCGACAGCGACCTCGCCCTGCAACGCAACAAGGTGGTCAACCTGCGCCTGGCGGTGGACTGCATGAACGGCGTGAGCATCGGCCCCGGCGAGTACTTCTCGTTCTGCCGGCTGGTCGGTCGGCCCAGCGCCCGGCGTGGCTTCGTCGAAGGTATGGAGTTGTCCTTCGGCGAGGCGCGCAGCGGAATCGGCGGCGGCATCTGCCAACTGAGCAACCTGATCCACTGGATGGCCCTGCATTCCCCGCTGCGCGTGGTGGAGCGGGCCAACCACAGCTTCGACCCGTTTCCCGACGAGGGACGGATCCTGCCGTTCGGCTCGGGCGCGGCGATCTTCTACAACTTCATCGACCTGGTGCTGCACAATCCGACGGCGGATACCTTCCAGCTGCGCTTCCATATCGCCGCCCACCAACTGGAAGGCGAACTGCTGTGCAGCGCGCCGCGCCCTGTGCGCTACCACGTCTATGAGAGGGCCCAGCGCTTTGTCCGCGACGGCGATGCGGTGCTGAGGCTCAACGAGATCTGGCGCGACATCCGGGAAAAGGGCCAGGCCGGCACCCTGCTGGCCAGCGAGTGCCTGTACCGCAACCGGGTGCGCGTGAAGTATCCGGTGGAAGAGGCCCGCCTGTCCCGAGATTGACAAGCGCGGCGGGCTTTTCTACGGTTCCGCGGCCACAGGCTGTCGGCGACCTTCTGAAAAAGGCCGGACGACTTTTTCAGTACCGAGACAGGGGGTTCCATGACCGATAACGACGACCGCATCAAGCTCGAGGCGAGCTGGAAGGAAGCGCTGCGCGAGGAATTCGACAAGCCCTACATGAAGCAACTGGGCGAGTTCCTGCGCCAGGAGAAAGCCGCCGGCAAGGCGATCTTCCCGCCCGGGCCGTTGATCTTCAACGCGCTGAACACCACGCCGCTGGAGAACGTCAAGGTGGTGATCATCGGCCAGGATCCCTACCACGGACCAGGCCAGGCCCACGGCCTGTGCTTCTCGGTGCAGCCCGGCGTGCCGACGCCGCCGTCCTTGCAGAACATCTACAAGGAACTCAACCGCGACCTGAACATCCCGATTCCCAACAACGGCTACCTGCAGCGCTGGGCGGAGCAGGGCGTGCTGTTGCTCAATACCTCCCTGACCGTCGAGCAGGCCAAGGCCGGCTCCCACGCCAATGCCGGCTGGCAGCCGTTCACCGACCGCGTCATCGAGGTGGTCAACGAGCGTTGCGAGCGCCTGGTGTTCCTGCTCTGGGGCAGCCACGCGCAGAGCAAGCAGAAGCTGATCGACCCGCAGCGCCACCTGATTCTCAAGTCGGCGCACCCGTCGCCGTTGTCGGCCTACCGCGGTTTCCTCGGCAACGGCCACTTCAGCCGCACCAACAAGTTCCTCGAGCAGAACGGCAAGACGCCTATCGACTGGTCGCTGCCGGACCTCTGAAGGCCGCTGTCGCCCAGCTCTTCACATGGTGGGCGCCGCTGTGTGCCTCTGACCGCGCCCGGAAAAAAAAGCCCGCACGAGGCGGGCTGGAAAACGCCACACATCCAGTGTGGCGGCGTGGCTCGATCAGCCGGCGCGCTTCCTCCAGTAGCGGAAGCACGGCTCGGCGAGGAACAGCACCAGCAATAGCCTCAGTACCTGCAAGGCGGTGACCAGCGGCACCGAGAGCTGCAAGGCTTCGGCGGTCAGGCTCAGCTCGGCGATGCCGCCGGGCATCATGCCGAGCATCAGCGACTGGTGGTCGAGGGTGGTCAGCCAGCCGAGCAACTCGGCGGCGAGCGCCGCGGCGAACATCATCCACAGCGTGCAGACCAGGGTACGACTGACGAAGGCTGGAGCGCTGCGGAAGAAACTGCGGTTGAAATGGCAACCCAGGGCGCTGCCGATCAGCCATTGGCCGACGCCGCTGGAACCGGCCGGCAGGCCGATATGCAGGTCGAAGCCGAGGCTGACGCCGGCCGCCAGCAACAGCGGGCCGAGCAGCCAGGGATTGGGTTGGCGCAACTTCTGCCAGCCCAGCGCGACCAGCGCCCCGGCCGGGAACAGCAGGGCCAGCCAGTGCCAGTCCACCGGCGCGGCCTGGTGCGGGCCTGGCTGGCCGCCGCCGAGCAGGTACTGGAACGCCGCCGGCACCAGCAGCACTACCAGCAACAGGCGCAGGCTCTGCGCTGCGGCGACGCGGCTGAGCACCGCGCCGTGGCGCTGCCCGAGGTTGACCATCTCGCTGGCACCACCGGGCATGCTGGCGAAGAACGCGGTGGCGCGGTCCTCGCCGCTGCGGCGCATGAAGGCGATCGCCAGCACGCTGGAAAGCGTGGTGGCCACGGCGCCGAAGACGATGATCACGCTATGCGCCAGCACTTGCTCGATCACTGCCGGGGTGAAGTGCAGGCCGATGCCGATGCCGACGATCCATTGCCCGCACTTGCGTGCCCCCGGCACTTCGGCCAGCGGCAGGTCGGCCAGGCAACGCACCAGCATCACCGCAAGCAGCGAGCCGATCATCCATGGCAGCGGCCAGCCGACCAGGCTTGCCAGCCAGCCGCCAAGGGCGCCCACCAGCGGCGTCGCCCAGTACAGCCTCCAGGTGACGCGCTCAGGCATCGGCCAGCCCTGTCGCGCGACGGGCCACGCGGCGGCGCCAGGCGCGGACCAGCGGCAACAGCAGCATTACCACCACCAGCGCCCAGGTCACCAGGCTGATCGGGCTCGACCAGAGGATGCCCAGTTCACCGTTGGAGATCGACAGCGCGCGGCGCAGGTTCTGCTCCATCAGTCCACCGAGGATGAAGCCCAGCAGCAGCGGCGAGAGCGGGAAGTCGAGCTTGCGCAGGATATAGCCGATTACGCCGATGCCGACCATCAGGAACAGGTCGAAGGTGGTCGCATGCACGCCGTACACGCCGATCCCGGTGATGATCGCGATGGCCGGCACCAGGGCCCAGTTCGGCACCGCGAGGATGCGGGTGAATACGCGGACCATCGGCACGTTGAGGATGATCAGCATGACGTTGGCGATGAACAGCGAGGCGATCAGGCCCCAGACGATGTCCGGTTGCTGCTGGAACAGCAGCGGGCCGGGAGTGATGTTGTACAGGGTCAGGGCGCCGATCATCACCGCAGTGGTACCCGAGCCGGGCACGCCGAGGGTCAGCATCGGCACCATGGCGCCGCAGGCGGAGGCGCCGATGGCGGTCTCGGGAGCGGCCAGGCCGCGCATGTCGCCCTTGCCGAACTCGCCCTTGGCACCGGCCAGCTTCTTCTCGGTCATATAGGCCACCGCGCTTGCCAGGGTCGCGCCGGCGCCGGGCAGTACGCCCATGACGAAACCGAGCAGACCGCAGCGCAGGTTGACCAGGAATACGCTGGCGGCCTCCTTGAAGTTGAACAGCATGCGTCCGGTGGCTTTCACCGCTTCCTGGCCGTGGTGGGTCTTCTCCAGCAGCAGGAGGATCTCGCTGACCGAGAACAGGCCCAGCACCAGGACCACGAACTGGATGCCGTCGGCGAGGTGGATGCTGTCCCCGGTGAAGCGGTACACGCCGCTGTTGGCGTCGATCCCGACGCTCGACAGGAACAGCCCGAGCAGCGCCGCCAGCAGGGTCTTCAGCGGGCGGTCGCCGGCCATCCCGCCGAGGCAGACGATGGCGAACACCATCAGCACGAAATATTCCGCCGGACCGAAGGCGATCGCCCACTTGGCCAGCAGCGGGGCGAACAGGACCATCCCGCAGGTGGCGATGAAAGCGCCAATGAACGAACTCCAGGCCGACAGCGACAGGGCCACGCCGGCCAGGCCCTTGCGTGCCATCGGGTAGCCGTCGAGGGTGGTCATCACGGTCGAGGCTTCGCCGGGGATGTTGAGCAGGATCGAGCTGATCCGCCCGCCGTATTCGCAGCCCAGGTATACGGCGGCGAGCAGGATCAGCGCGGTTTCCGGCGGCAGGCCGAGGGCGAAGGCCACCGGGATCAGCAGTGCCACGCCGTTGATCGGACCGAGGCCTGGCAGCAGGCCTACGATGGTGCCGATCAGGGTGCCGATCAGCGCGGTGATCAGGTTGGTCGGCGTCATCGCGACGCCGAAGCCCTGGCCGAGGTAGTTCAAGGTTTCCATCACGAAGTCCTCACAGCGGCAGGAAGTCGAGAACGCCCAGCGGCAGCGGGACGTCCAGGGCGCGGTCGAACAGCCAGTAGAGGCCGATCCCGAGCAGGCTCGCGGTGACCACCGCAGGGATTGGCCGGGCGCCGTAGAGAATGGCCATGCAGGAGCCGACCAGGGCGGCGCTGAGGATGAAGCCGAGCGTTTCGAACAGGCCGGCGAACACCAGCAGCAGGGCGATGCAGGCGAGCACCTTGAGCAGCACGGCGCCGCCCAGCGGTTGTTCGTCCTCGGCGTGGCGGATCGGCGTCGGCCGCGCGATCAGCCACGCCAGGCCGGCGCCCATCAGCGCCAGGCAGAGCAGCGGGTAGGCGCGCGGGCCGACCGGTTCGTAGGAAAACGGCGCCTGGTAACGCCAGCCGGCGACCGCCAGGCCGACGCAGGCGAGCAGCCAGAGCCCGGCGAACAGGCGCTGGTACAGGTTGGAACGGGTCATGGGACGATCCTCGTGGCGCGGCCGGGGTCCGGCCGCGCGCGGGCTGGCTTACTGGATCAGGCCGAAGTCCTTGGCCAGTTGCTTGTACTGCTGGACCTGCTGCTTCACGTAGCCGTCGAGTTCCTCGCCGGTCATGGCAAAGGGGAACAGCTCGCGCTGGTCGCGCAGCTTGGCGAAGTCCTCGGAGGCCAGCAGTTGGTCGAAGGCGTTCTTCCACCAGGCGTAGTCTTCGTCGCTGACCTTCGGCCCGAGGTAGAACCCGCGAACCACCGGCCAGACGATGTCGTAGCCCTGTTCCTTGGCGGTGGGGATGTTGGCCATCGCCGCCTCCGGCAGGCGTTCTTCGGAGAACACCGCGAGCAGGCGCATGTCGCCGCTGAGGATGTGCGGCATGGAGTCGGAAATGTCGGTGCTGCCGACCTGGATGTGCCCGCCGAGCAGCGCGGTGGCGATCTCGCCGCCGCCTTCCAGGGCCACGTAGCGCAGGTCGCGCGGATTGATCCCGGCGGCCTTGGCGATCAGCGCGGTCTGCATCCAGTCCTGGCTGCCGACGGTGCCGCCGGAGCCGATCACCACCTTGCTCGGGTCGGCCTTGAGCGCCTTCACCAGGTCGTCGAGGTTCTTGTAGGGCGAGTCGGTGCGCACCGCGATGGCGCCGTAGCTGGTGCCGATGGCGGCCAGCCATTTCACCGCGTTCTCGTCGAAGCGGCCGAACTTGCCCTGGGCCAGGTTCAGCAGCGAGCCGCTGGAGAAGGCGGTGATGGTGCCGGCGTCGCCCGGGCGTTGGGCGACCACCGCGTTATAGGCGACCGCGCCGACGCCGCCGGGCATGTAGGTGACGCGCATCGGCTTGCTCAGCAGCTTGGCCTCGACCAGGGCGCTCTGGGCCAGCTTGCAGGTGAGGTCGAAACCGCCGCCGGGGGACGCCGGGGCGATGCATTCGGGACGCTTGGGTTCGGCCACGGCGGCGCCGGCCAGCAGCAGGCCGGCGGCAACCAAGGCGAGGGGACGAAAAGACAGTTTCATCATCATCGGTGCTCCTGTGGAGTTCTTGTTCTGGCTTACCAGATCGGCAGGGTATAGCTGACGATCAGGCGGTTCTCATCGATGTCGCGGGTGAAATTGGAACGGAAGGTCGCGTTGCGCCAGCGGATTCCGAGGTTCTTCAGCGCGCCGCTCTGGAACACGTACTGCAGTTCGGTGTTGCGTTCCCATTCGCGGCCTTCGCCGCGCTGCCCGGCGAGTTCGACATTGTCGCCCTTGACGTAGCGGGTCATGAAGGTCAGGCCGGGAATGCCGAGGCCGACGAAGTCGTAGTCGTAGCGCAGTTGCCAGGAACGCTCCTTGGGGCCGGCGAAGTCGTTGACCTGGACGAAGTTGACCAGGTACGGGTTGCTGCCTTTCAGGTAGGGGAAGGCGTCGTCGCCGTTCATTCGCTGCCAGGCCGCGCCGAAGGCATGGTTGCCAAGGCTGTAGGTGAACATGCCGTTGAGCGACTTGTTGTCGATGCCGCCGGCCTTGGCCGAGCCGCTGTCGGTGCTGCGGGCGAAGCGCAGGTCGCTGGTCAGTTCGCCGGGACCGATCGGCCAGCTGTGCAGCAGGCCGACGAAGTGCTGGCGGTAGACGTCCTGCAGGTTGCTGTAGTGATAGCTGGCGGTGAGTTGGTCGGTGAGCTTGTAGTCCAGTCCGCCGAGGTCGAAGTGATCGGCGCTGACCCCGGCGAAGCGGCCGTTCTTGTCGTTCAGCGCGAGGTCCTCGGAGTCGCTGGAGTCGCGGATCTTGGTCTTTTCCAGGCGCCCGGCGGTGAAGCCGAGGTCCTTGATCTCCTTCGAGGTGAGCAGCGCGCCTTCGAATATCTGCGGGAAGATCCGCCCGTTGTTCGGTTGTACCGATGGCAGCTTCGGAATCAGCGTACCGACCTTCAGCTCGCTCTGCGAGACCTTGACCTTGGCGGTCAGGCCCAGTTTCGAGTAGGTGTCCGGTGCGCGGCCGTCGGAATCCTTCGGCAGCAGTCCGGTACCGCTGCGGCCGCGGCCGGAGTCGAGCTTGACGCCGAGCATGCCCATGGCGTCGAGGCCGAAGCCGACGGTGCCCTGGGTGTAGCCGGACTGCAGGTTGAGGATGAAGCCTTGCGCCCACTCCTCGCGCTTGGACTGGCCGGGGCCGTCGCGGAAGTCGCGGTTCATGTAGAAGTTGCGGGTTTCCAGGCTGGCCTTGCTGTCTTCGAGGAAGCCGGCGGCGTTGCCCAGGGGCGCGATGCCGGCGAGCACGACGGCGGTGGTGGTCAGGGTGGTGCTGCGGGACGAACGTACAGACCTTGCGGCCTGCGGCAGGGAAGTCGACATGCAGTGGTCTCCGATTCTTGTTCTTGTACGCCGAGCACCACGCTGCAGGGCGTTTTGGCGGACGATCTGCGCCGTCCATCGACTGATCCTAAGACGCCAAGCTTTCGCCAGGCTTTCAGCAATCCCCGGTGGCAGAGAAGCCATTTACCGGAGGGTTTTCCCCGGTACACTTCGCCTCTTGTGCCCTCATCCGGTGGTGGAGAACCGTCCATGCGCATCCTTCTGGTGGAAGATCATCCGCAGCTCGCCGAAAGCGTGGTCCAGGCGCTCAAGGGCGCCGGCTGGACGGTAGACCTGCTGCAGGACGGGGTGGCCGCCGACCTGGCCCTGGCCAGCGAGGAGTACGCCCTGGCGATCCTCGACGTCGGCCTGCCGCGGATGGACGGCTTCGAGGTGCTGGCGCGCCTGCGCGGGCGCGGCAAGACCCTGCCGGTGCTGATGCTGACTGCGCGCGGCGAGGTGAAGGACCGGGTGCACGGCCTCAATCTCGGCGCCGACGACTACCTGGCAAAGCCTTTCGAACTGTCCGAGCTGGAGGCGCGGGTCAAGGCCCTGCTGCGCCGCAGCGTGCTCGGTGGCGAACAGTTGCAGCGCTGCGGCGCCCTGGTCTACGACCTCGGCACCCGGCGCTTCAGCCTCGACGAGCAGCCGCTGACCCTGACCTCGCGGGAACAGGCGGTGCTGGAAGCGATGATCGCCCGTCCGGGGCGGGTGATGAGCAAGGAGCAACTGGCCGCCCAGGTCTTCGGCCTGGACGAGGAGGCCAGCGCCGACGCCATCGAGATCTACGTCCACCGCCTGCGCAAGAAGCTGGAAGGCGGCGCCGTGCGCATCGTCACCTTCCGCGGCCTCGGCTACCTGCTGGAGGCGCAGGGTGACTGATGCCGGCAGCCTGCGCGGAAGGCTGCTGCTGTGGCTGGCCCTGCTCCTGCTGCTGGTGCTCCTGGCGAGCGGCCTGAGCGCCTACTGGAACGGTCGCGAGGTGGCCGACACCGCCTACGACCGGACCTTGCTGGCCTCGGCGCGGGCGATCGCCGACGGGCTCTACGAGAAGGACGGCACCCTGCGCGCCGACGTCCCCTACGTGGCACTGGATACCTTCGCCTACGACAGCGCCGGGCGGATCTTCTACCAGGTCAACGACATCCACGGACGGATGATCTCCGGCTACGAGAATCTTCCGGCGGCACCCGCCGATACCCTGCGCACCGACGACTACCCGGCCCTGGCCAAGTTCTACGACGGCGTCTACCAGGGCGTCGACGTACGCGTGGTGAGCCTGCTGCAACCGGTCAGCGAACCGAGCATGAGCGGCATGGCGGAGATCCGCGTGGCGGAGACCGAAGGCGCCCGCGAGCGCATGGCGCGCAGCCTGATGACCGATACCCTGCTGCGCCTGGGCGTCCTCGGCGTCGGCGCGCTGGTGCTGGTGTGGCTGGCAGTGAGCGCCGCGCTGCGTCCGCTGGATCGCCTGCGCCGCGAGGTGGAAGAGCGCCAGCCGGACGACCTGCGGCCGTTGCCGATGCTAGAGGTCCAGCATGAATTGCGGCCGCTGGTGGAGTCGCTGAACCACTTCACCCAGCGCCTGCGCAGCCTGTTCGAGCGGCAGTCGCAGTTCATCGCCGATGCCGCCCACGAGTTGCGCACGCCGCTGGCGGCGCTCAAGGCGCGCCTGGAACTGGGCCTGCGCGAGCAGGAGCCGGAAGCCTGGCGTTCGACCCTGGAGACCACGGCGAAGAACACCGACCGCCTGATCCACCTGGCCAACCAGCTGCTCTCCCTGGCGCGCATCGAAAGCGGCGCCCAGGCCATCGCCGAGGGCGGCGCCGAGCGTATCGACCTGACCGCCCTGGCCCGGGAACTGGGCCTGGCGCTGGCGCCGCTGGCCTATGCGCGGGGAGCCTCGCTGGCGCTGGAAAGCGCCGGGCCGGTGTGGATCCAGGGTGAACCGACGCTGCTCAACGAATTGCTCAGCAACCTGCTGGACAACGCGCTGGCGCACACCCCGCAGGGCGGCAACGTGATCCTCAGGGTGCTGGAGGGAGGCGTGCTGGAAGTGGAAGACGATGGTCCGGGAATTCCCGCCGCCGACCGCGAGCGGGTCTTCCAGCGCTTCTACCGGCGCGGCGACAGCCCCGGCAGCGGCCTGGGGCTGGCGATCGTCGGCGAGGTCTGCCGGGCGCACCGGGCGCAGATCCAGCTCGACCAGGGCGAACTGGGCGGCTTGCTGGTGCGGGTGCGCTTCCCGGTGGAGTAGGGCGGGCCTATTGCAGCATGCTGGTGGCGGCTTCCAGGGCGCTGGAGAGGTCCTCGTCTTCCTTCATGTCGACGGTCGGCTCGAGGCCGAGCTTGGCGAACGCCGGGATCTGGCTCCAGTCCAGGCGGGTATAGGGATGCTCGCTGCCAAGGTAGCTCTGCAGGGTGGCGACCTGGACCAGGTCGGTATAGTCCGCGCGCGGCGAGTTGCGGGCGAAGTCCAGGTGCTGGCGCGGGACCTCGGCGATCGGCGCGGGGAAATCCCAGGCCTTGAGAATGCGCTCGCCGATCAGCGGATGGATGCGCTCGATCACATGGCTCAGGCTGATGGAGTCCGACAGCAGCTCGTTGTGATCCTCGGCGTAGGTGAGGATCGGCAGCACGCCGATCTGGTGCACCAGTCCGGCCAGGGTCGCCTGGTCCGGCGCCAGGCGGGTGTAGTGACGGGCCAGCACGTGGCAGATGCCGGCGATCTCGGTGCTCTTGTTCCAGACTTCGCGCATCTTGCGATCGACCACGTCGGTGGTGGCCTGGAACATCTGCTCCATGGCCAGGCCGGTGGCCAGGTTGCAGGTGTAGTTGATGCCCAGCCGGCTGATCGCCATCTGCAGGTCGGTGATTTCCTTCGGGCTGCGCAGCAGCGGACTGTTCACCACGCGGATGATGCGCGCGGTCAGCGCCGCGTCGTTGCCGATCACCTTGCTCAGGGCCTGGATGCTGACATCCGGGTCTTCCGCCGCCTCACGGACCTGCAGGGCCACCTCGGGCAGGGTCGGCAGCACCAGTTCATCCTGATCGATGGCGCGGATCAGGTCCTGTTGGACTTTGTCGGCAAGCTTGCTCATGGCATTTCCTTTGAAAACGCAATGGCCGGAGCACGCTCTACGTGCACCGGCCATGGGAATACTGGCGGGCCGTCCGCGGACGGCGAGGCACAGTTTACGGTCAGCGCTGGATTTCGCGGTCGCTGTCCAGCGTGTAAGGCAGATTGAGGAGGACGAGCGGCGCTCCTTCGGCGCTTCCGAGGCTGATCCGGCCGTCGGCGACGGCGTCGTCCTGCAGCACGGCGAGCAATTCCACGCTGTTCTCCGGCGTACGGGCGGCCAGTACCACTTCGCCGACGCTGGTGGAATGGACTGGCGAGAACAGCCCGGTGCCGGGCGCCGGCACCTCGTCTGCGTCCAGCGCCAGGCGATACAGGCGGCGCTTGAGGCGGCCGAGATACTGCATGCGGGCGACGATTTCCTGGCCGGTATAGCAGCCCTTCTTGAAGCTGACCCCGCCGACCGCCTGCAGGTTGATCATCTGTGGGATGAACAGCTCGCGGGTAGCGCCGAACACCTGGCCGATGCCTGCGCGCACCTGGCCGAGCAGCCAATCGTCGAGCGGCGCCTCGCGGCTGTGCTCGCGGAGCGTGGCAAGCACCGCCTCGGCGCGCTGCGCCGGAACCCATAGCTCGACGCGGGCGTCGCCCAGGGCGACGGCGAGCAGGTCGCCGTGGCGGGCGATCCTGCCGCTCTCCGCCGGGGTGTCTATCCCCAGGGCGCGCAGTGCCTCGCTGGCGTCGCGCAAGCCTATGCGGAGCCAGGCTGCGCTCTCGTCGGCAAGGCTGGCCTTGGAGAATACGGCGTATTTCTTCAGGTCCGCCAACTGGGCCTCGAGCAGCTCGCCGGCCATCGCCAGCAGCAGGCCGTCGCCCTCGGGCAGGATGCGGAAGCTCGATAGCAGGCGGCCCTTGATGTTGCAGCGGCCGCCGAGGCTGGAGGTCTCGTCGTTGAGGTAGGCGAGGTTGCAGGTCAGCTGGCCCTGGAGGAACTTGGCGGCGTCAGGGCCGCGGACGGCGAGGATGCCTTCATGGACTAGCGGGGTGTGGAAAGCGGGGTCGGCCATTGCGATGCTGCGCGGTCAGTCAGTCAGGACCGTCATCATAGAACTCGGTCCGAGGCTTGTCAGCGGGCAAGAATGCCTGGCGCATCCGCCTTGGCGGTTGTCGGACACTTCCGAGGCCGCCGTCGGCATGGGCCGGCGTCCCGCGCGGATACCCTTGGTTTGCCGGGCAATACGACCAAGGGCGGACGCCGGCGGAGCGACGCCTCGTCATCGGGCCGCGCCATTCGAGCGCAACCGCCCTATAATGCCGGGCGTTTTCGAGGAGCCCGAACATGGCAGATGAAACCGAACTGAAACGACTCTACTGGCACAGCCGTCGCGGCATGCTGGAACTGGATGTGCTGCTGGTGCCTTTCGTGCAGGAGGTTTACCCGGGCCTGGACGCCGAGGACCAGGCGCGCTTCCGCAAGCTGCTGGAGTGCGAGGACCAGGACATGTTCGGTTGGTTCATGCAGCGCGGCGAGCCGGAAGACGCCGACCTGCGGCGGATGGTGCGGATGATCCTGGACCGTGTCCAGCCGGATTGAGCCGTTCGAATGCCGCTGGTGGGTCTCTCCGATCCTGCTGGCGGCGAGCCTGGCACTGTGGGCCCTGGCGCTGCTGTCGATCCTGCTGGCGGCGCTGCCGGTCTGGCTGAAGCCGCCGCTTGCGCTGGTCTGCCTGGCCTACGGTGCCTGGGGGCTGTACCGCCAGGTACTGCTGCGCGGCTCGCGGGCCTTCCGCGGCTTGCGCCATGACGAGCGGGGCTGGCAGCTGTGGAGCGCCGGAAGCGGCTGGCAAGCGGTGCAATTGCGCCCTGACAGCCTGGCGCTGCCCTGGCTGATCGTACTGCGCGTGCGCCTGCCGGGCCGCTGGCGCATCCTTGGCTGCTGTATCCCGGCCGATGCATTGGGCGCCGACAGCCATCGGCGCCTGCGTGTCCGCCTGCGCTTCAGTCGCCGTAGATGGGCGGCACCAGGATAGTGTCGCGGGCTTCGGGCAGCAGGTCCGGATAATCCAGCGTGTAGTGCAGGCCCCGGCTTTCGCGGCGCTGCATGGCCGAGCGGATGATCAGTTCGGCGACCAGCGCCAGGTTGCGCAACTCGATCAGGTCGCGGCTGACCTTGTAGTTGCTGTAGAACTCGTCGATCTCGCTGAGCAGCAGGCGCACCCGGTGCTGGGCGCGCTGCAGGCGCTTGTTGGTGCGCACGATACCGACGTAGTCCCACATGAAACGCCGCAGTTCGTCCCAGTTGTGCGCGATGATCACGTCCTCGTCGGAGTCGGTGACCTGGCTGGCGTCCCAGCTTGGCAGGCTTTCCGGCACGGGCGTGCCGGGCAGGCGCTGGAGCATGTCGGCGGCGGCAGAGCGGGCATAGACGAAGCATTCCAGCAGCGAATTGCTGGCCATGCGGTTGGCGCCGTGCAGGCCGGTGAAGGTGGTTTCGCCGATGGCGTAGAGGCCCGGCACGTCGGTATGCCCGTGCTGGTCGACGAGCACGCCGCCGCAGGTATAGTGAGCGGCCGGCACTACCGGGATCGGTTGCTGGGTAATGTCGATGCCGAAGTCCAGGCAGCGCTCGTAGACGGTGGGGAAGTGCGCCTTGATGAACTCGGCCGGCTTGTGGCTGATGTCCAGGTAGACACAGTCGATCCCCAGACGCTTCATTTCATGGTCGATGGCGCGGGCCACGATATCCCGGGGCGCCAGCTCGCCACGCGGGTCGAAGCGCGGCATGAAACGCTCGCCATTGGGCAGGCGGAGCAGGGCGCCTTCGCCGCGCAATGCCTCGGTGATGAGGAAACTCTTGGCCTGCGGGTGGTACAGGCAGGTCGGGTGGAACTGGTTGAACTCCAGGTTGCCGACCCGGCAGCCGGCGCGCCAGGCCATGGCGATGCCGTCGCCGGAGTTGCCGTCAGGATTGCTGGTATAAAGGTAGACCTTGCTCGCGCCACCGGAGGCCAGCACGCTGAAGCGGGCACGGAAGGTATCGACTTCGCCGCTTTCCCGATTCAGCACGTAGGCGCCCAGGCAGCGCTTGCTCGGCAGACCGAGCTTGCGCTCGGTGATCAGGTCGACCGCCACTCGCTGCGACAGCAACTCGATGTTCGGTCGCCGCCGGGCCTGGGCCAGCAAGGTATTGAAGATCGCGGCGCCGGTGGCGTCGGCGGCATGGATGATGCGCCGGTGGCTGTGCCCGCCTTCGCGGGTCAGGTGGTATTCGAAGCTGCCTTCCTCGTGGTTGTGCTGCTCGTCGCGGGTGAAGGGCACCCCCTGTTCGATCAGCCACTGGATCGCTTCGCGGCTATGCTCCACGGTGAAGCGCACCGCATCCTCGCGGCACAGGCCGCCACCGGCGACCAGGGTGTCCTCGACGTGGGATTCCACGGTGTCGGTATCGTCCAGCACGGCGGCCACGCCGCCCTGGGCCCAGTAGGTAGAGCCCTGCGACAGTTCGCCCTTGCTGAGGACGGCGATGCGCAGGTGTTCCGGAAGGGTCAAGGCCAGACTCAGGCCGGCGGCGCCGCTGCCGATGACCAGTACATCGTGTTGATAATGTTGGCTCATGCCCGCATTTCCCCGTGGTGGAGCCCTAGTATATAGAAGGGCCTGGCGGCACAATAGCGCACCCCCGCTGCCGGTCCGGCGGATGAGCTGCGGGCCTGTCATCGGCAGGCGTCATCAGAGCGGGGCGATGTAGTGCTGGAACTTTCTTAGACGCATCGGTTCCAAAGCAGGATGCCTGAAGACCTCGTCCGGTTGGCCTACCCAGCGGCACAGAGGCCGGGCCCTGAGCCCGATGCAATCCATTTTCGCGGGGCCCGGACACGATGTCCGGGGCCGCACGTCACGAGCGAGGAAAAAACTCGTGACGCATGCTTGGAGGGGAGAACTTTTGCAAGAAGCCCGAGTCTATCTTGGCAAGACGATTCGCTGGGACGCTCGAAGCTCCTCCAGGTTCGAAGAGGAGCTTTCATGCTAACCCAGGAACAGGATCAGCAACTGGTTGAACGGGTACAGCGCGGAGACAAGCGGGCTTTCGATCTGCTGGTACTGAAATACCAGCACAAGATACTGGGATTGATCGTGCGGTTCGTGCACGACGCCCAGGAAGCCCAGGACGTAGCGCAGGAAGCCTTCATCAAGGCATACCGTGCGCTCGGCAATTTCCGCGGCGATAGTGCTTTTTATACCTGGCTGTATCGGATCGCCATCAACACCGCGAAGAACCACCTGGTCGCTCGCGGGCGTCGGCCACCGGACAGCGATGTGACCGCAGAGGATGCGGAGTTCTTCGAGGGCGACCACGCCCTGAAGGACATCGAGTCGCCGGAACGGGCGATGTTGCGGGATGAGATCGAGGCCACCGTGCACCAGACCATCCAGCAGTTGCCCGAGGATTTGCGCACGGCCCTGACCCTGCGCGAGTTCGAAGGTTTGAGTTACGAAGATATCGCCACCGTGATGCAGTGTCCGGTGGGGACGGTACGGTCGCGGATCTTCCGCGCTCGTGAAGCAATCGACAAAGCTCTGCAGCCTTTGTTGCGAGAAGCCTGACACAGCGGCAAATGCCAAGAGAGGTATCGCTATGAGTCGTGAAGCCCTGCAGGAAACTCTGTCCGCTGTGATGGATAACGAAGCGGATGAACTCGAGTTGCGGCGGGTGCTCGCAGCTTGCGGCGAGGATGCCGAGCTGCGTTCCACCTGGTCGCGTTACCAGTTGGCGCGGTCCGTCATGCACCGCGAGCCTACCCTGCCGAAGCTGGATATCGCTGCGGCGGTCTCTGCTGCCCTGGCCGACGAGGCCGCTCCGCCGAAAGCGGAGAAGGGACCGTGGCGGATGGTCGGTCGCCTGGCGGTCGCTGCCTCGGTGACCCTGGCGGTGCTGGCCGGCGTGCGTCTGTACAACCAGAACGACGCCCTGCCGCAGATGGCGCAACAGGGGACCACCCCGCAGATCGCCCTGCCTCAGGTGAAAGGCCCGGCCGTGCTGGCCGGCTACAGCGAAGAGCAGGGGGCGCCGCAGGTGATCACCAACTCCTCGTCCAGCGATACCCGCTGGCATGAGCAGCGTCTGCCGATCTACCTGCGTCAGCACGTGCAACAATCCGCCGTCAGTGGTACAGAGAGCGCGCTGCCCTACGCTCGGGCAGCCAGCCTGGAAAACCGCTGAGGAGAGACATGCGCACCACCTCCCTGTTGCTTTTGCTTGGCAGCCTGATGGCGGTTCCCGCCACTCAGGCTGCCGACGCTTCCGACTGGCTGAATCGTCTCGCCGAGGCCGATCGCCAGAACAGTTTCCAAGGCACCTTCGTCTACGAGCGCAATGGCAGCTTCTCCACCCATGAGATCTGGCATCGCGTGGAGAGCGATGGTGCGGTTCGCGAGCGCCTGCTCCAGCTCGACGGCGCGCGCCAGGAAGTGGTCCGGGTCGACGGGCGCACCCAGTGCATCAGCGGCGGCCTTGCCGACCAACTGGCCGATGCCCAGCTGTGGCCGGTGCGCAAGTTCGATCCCTTCCAGCTGGCTTCCTGGTACGACCTGCGCCTGGTCGGCGAATCCCGTGTCGCCGGCCGCCCGGCAGTGGTCCTTGCGGTGACTCCGCGCGACCAGCATCGCTACGGCTTCGAGCTGCACCTGGACCGCGACACCGGCCTGCCGTTGAAGTCGCTGCTGCTGAACGAGAAGGGGCAGTTGCTCGAGCGCTTCCAGTTCACCCAGTTGAATACCGGCGCGGCACCTGCCGAAGACCAGTTGCAGGCGGGCGCCGAATGCCAGGTCGTCGGCCCGGCCAAGGCCGACGGCGAGAAGACCGTGGCCTGGCGCTCGGAATGGCTGCCGCCAGGTTTCACCCTGACCCGCAGTTTCATGCGTCGCAGTCCGGTCACCCCCGATCCGGTCGCCTGCCTGACCTATGGCGATGGCCTGGCACGATTCTCGGTGTTCATCGAGCCGCTGCACGGTGCCATGGTTGGCGACGCGCGCAGCCAGCTCGGCCCGACCGTGGTGGTTTCCAAGCGCCTGCAGACCGATGACGGCGGCCAGATGGTGACCGTCGTCGGCGAAGTGCCGCTGGGCACCGCCGAGCGGGTGGCGCTGTCCATCCGGCCCGAGGCCGCCGCCCAGAAATGATCGAGGAGCAGGGGCGAGTGGTGGCGACCGAGCCGGGTGCGGTATGGGTCGAGACCGTGCGCCGCAGTACCTGCTCGTCCTGCTCGGCCAATGCCGGTTGCGGCCAGGGGCTGATGCAGCGCCTGGGCGTCGGCGCGGGGCGTGCCCGGGTGCGCGCGTTGAGCGACCTGAGCCTGCGGGTCGGCGATGCGGTCGTCCTAGGAATTCATGAAGACCTGTTGTTGCGCGCCTCCGTCCTCTTCTATCTTTTCCCTCTGCTCGGGTTTTTCGTGGCAGCATTGCTGGCAACCCGGGCGGGCCTTGTCGAACCTCTGATCATCGTGTCCGGGCTGGCGGGTTTGCTGGCGGCCTGGCTATTGGTGCGTCGGCATGCTCGTCGTCATGCCGATGATCCAGCCTCGCAGCCGGTGGTTCTGCGAGCGCTGATTTCCGGGCCGTCCGATTCGGCCTGAGTCTTTCTCTTCCCTCGAACATCACGGGAGCTGTAGTCGATGCATACCCTAAAACGCTGTATGGCTGCGATGGTGGCCTTGCTGGCCTTGAGCCTGGCGATGACGGCCCGGGCAGAACTGCCGGACTTCACGCCTTTGGTCGAACAGGCGTCGCCGGCGGTGGTGAATATCAGTACGCGGCAGAAGCTGCCGGATCGCGCCATGGCGCGCGGGCAGCTGTCGATCCCCGACCTCGAAGGGCTGCCGCCGATGTTCCGCGACTTCCTCGAGCGCAGCATCCCGCAGGTTCCGCGCAATCCGCGCGGCCAGCAGCGCGAGGCGCAATCGCTGGGTTCCGGCTTCATCATCTCCAACGACGGCTACATCCTCACCAACAATCACGTCGTGGCCGATGCCGACGAGATCCTGGTGCGCCTGTCCGACCGTAGCGAGCACAAGGCCAAGTTGATCGGCGCGGACCCGCGCAGCGACGTGGCGGTGCTGAAGATCGAGGCGAAGAACCTGCCGACCCTGAAACTGGGCGATTCGAACAAGCTGAAAGTGGGCGAATGGGTCCTGGCCATCGGTTCGCCGTTCGGCTTCGATCACTCGGTCACCGCCGGTATCGTCAGTGCCAAGGGGCGTAGCCTGCCGAACGAGAGCTACGTACCCTTCATCCAGACCGACGTGGCGATCAACCCGGGTAACTCCGGCGGTCCGCTGCTGAACCTGCAGGGCGAAGTGGTCGGCATCAACTCGCAGATCTTCACCCGTTCCGGCGGCTTCATGGGCCTGTCCTTCGCCATTCCGATCGATGTCGCGCTGAACGTCGCCGACCAGTTGAAGAAAGCCGGCAAGGTCAGTCGCGGCTGGCTGGGCGTGGTGATCCAGGAAGTGAACAAGGATCTCGCCGAGTCCTTCGGCCTCGACAAGCCGTCCGGCGCGCTGGTGGCGCAACTGGTGGAAGACGGCCCGGCGGCCAAGGGTGGCCTGCAGGTGGGCGATGTGATCCTCAGCCTGAACGGCCAGTCGATCAACGAGTCCGCCGACCTGCCGCACCTGGTGGGCAACATGAAGCCGGGCGACAAGATCAACCTGGACGTGATTCGCAACGGCCAGCGCAAGTCCCTGAGCATGGCGGTAGGCAGCCTTCCGGACGACGACGAGGAAATCGCCTCGATGGGCGCTCCGGGCGCCGAGCGCAGCAGCAACCGCCTGGGCGTGACCGTCGCCGACCTGACCGCCGAGCAGCGCAAGAGCCTGGATATCCAGGGCGGCGTGGTGATCAAGGAAGTCCAGGACGGTCCGGCCGCGGTCATCGGCCTGCGTCCGGGCGATGTCATCACCCACCTGGACAACAAGGCGGTGACCTCGACCAAGGTCTTCGCCGACGTGGCCAAGGCCCTGCCGAAGAACCGTTCGGTTTCGATGCGGGTGCTGCGCCAGGGACGCGCCAGCTTCATTACCTTCAAGCTGGCCGAATAAGCCGGCTGGCGAAAAAAGGGCGGTTTCCACCGCCCTTTTTCATGCCCGTCAATCCGTTACCTGCGTGACGCCTTGCCCGAGCATCAGGTAAACTCCCCGGCTATTTTTCGGCGGATTGCCGCCCTTGCCCTTTTCGAGTGTGTTGAGCCGTGAGCGACCTGAGCCATATCCGCAATTTCTCCATCATTGCCCATATCGACCATGGCAAGTCGACGCTGGCCGATCGCTTCATCCAGATGTGCGGCGGCCTCTCCGATCGCGAAATGGAGGCCCAGGTCCTGGACTCCATGGACCTGGAGCGCGAGCGCGGGATCACCATCAAGGCCCACAGCGTGACCCTGCACTACAAGGCGCAGGACGGTAAGACCTACCAGCTCAACTTCATCGATACCCCCGGCCACGTCGACTTCACCTACGAAGTCAGCCGCTCGCTGGCCGCCTGCGAGGGCGCGCTGCTGGTAGTGGACGCCGGCCAGGGCGTCGAGGCGCAGTCCGTCGCCAACTGCTACACCGCCATCGAGCAGGGGCTGGAAGTGATGCCCGTGCTGAATAAGATGGACCTGCCCCAGGCCGAGCCGGAGCGGGTGAAAGAGGAAATCGAGAGCATCATCGGCATCGACGCCACCGACGCCGTGGCCTGCAGCGCCAAGAGCGGGATGGGCGTGCTGGAGGTGCTGGAGCGCCTGGTGACCGCCATCCCCGCCCCGGAAGGCGAGATCGAGGCGCCGCTGCAGGCGCTGATCATCGACTCCTGGTTCGACAACTACCTTGGCGTGGTCTCGCTGGTACGGGTGAAGAACGGCCGGGTGAAGAAGGGCGACAAGATCCTGGTGAAGTCCACCGGCAAGGTCCACCAGGTGGACAGCGTCGGGGTATTCACTCCGAAGCACACCGAGACCGTCGACCTGAAGGCGGGCGAGGTGGGCTTCATCATCGCCGGTATCAAGGATATCCACGGCGCGCCGGTGGGCGATACGCTGACCCTGAACAACACGCCGGACGTCGAGGTCCTGCCGGGCTTCAAGCGGGTCAAGCCGCAGGTCTACGCGGGCCTGTTCCCGGTCAGCTCGGACGATTTCGAGGACTTCCGCGACGCCCTGCAGAAGCTGACCCTCAACGACTCGTCGCTGCAATACGAGCCGGAAAGCTCCGAAGCCCTGGGCTTCGGCTTCCGTTGCGGCTTCCTTGGCATGCTGCACATGGAGATCATCCAGGAGCGCCTGGAGCGCGAATACGACCTGGACCTGATCACCACCGCGCCCACGGTGGTCTTCGAGATCGTGCAGAAGAACGGCGAGATCATCTACGTCGACAACCCGTCCAAGCTCCCGGACCTGGCGTCCATCCAGGAAATGCGCGAACCGATCTGCCGCGCCACCATCCTGGTGCCCAAGGACCACCTGGGCAACGTGATCACCCTGTGCATCGAGAAGCGCGGCGTGCAGCGCGACATGCACTTCCTCAGCGGCCAGGTGCAGGTGGTCTACGACCTGCCGATGAACGAGGTGGTGCTCGACTTCTTCGATCGCCTCAAGTCCACCAGCCGCGGCTATGCTTCCCTGGACTATAGCTTCGATCGTTTCGAGCCGTCCAACCTGGTTCGTCTCGACGTGCTGATCAATGGCGAGAAGGTCGACGCCCTCGCCCTGATCGTCCACCGCGACAACGCCCCCTACAAGGGCCGCCAGCTGGTGGAGAAAATGAAGGAACTGATCCCGCGGCAGATGTTCGACGTGGCGATCCAGGCAGCCATCGGTGGGCAGATCATCGCCCGCTCGACGGTCAAGGCGCTCAGGAAGAACGTGCTGGCCAAGTGTTACGGTGGCGACGTGAGCCGTAAACGCAAGCTGCTGGAGAAGCAGAAGGCTGGTAAGAAAAGGATGAAGCAGGTCGGTAGCGTGGAAATTCCCCAGGAAGCCTTCCTCGCCGTGCTCAAAGTGGATAGCTAGAACCCATGACACTCAATTTCCCGTTGTTGCTGGTCATCGCCGTGGCTGTATGCGGCGCCCTGGCCCTGGTCGACCTGGTGCTGTTCGCGCCGCGTCGGCGGGCCGCGATCTCTTCCTACGAAGGGCAGGTGAACGAGCCCGATCCGGCAGTGCTGGAGAAGCTCAACAAGGAACCGCTGCTGGTGGAGTACGGCAAGTCGTTCTTCCCGGTACTGTTCATCGTGCTGGTGCTGCGTTCCTTCCTGGTCGAGCCGTTCCAGATTCCCTCGGGGTCGATGAAACCTACCCTCGAGGTCGGCGATTTCATCCTGGTCAACAAGTTCGCCTACGGTATCCGCCTGCCGGTGCTGGACACCAAGGTGATCCCGATCGGTGATCCGCAGCGCGGCGATGTCATGGTGTTCCGCTATCCCAGCGAACCGAACATCAACTACATCAAGCGCGTGGTCGGCCTGCCCGGCGACACCGTGCGCTACACCAAGGAAAAGCGCCTGTACGTCAACGGCGAGCTGGTGGCGGAGAAACTGGTCGGCGAGGAACCGGGCACCCTGGGCAGCGTGACCCTGTACCAGGAGAAGCTGGGCCAGGCCGAGCACCTGATCCGCAAGGAAATGAGCCGCTATCGCATCGAGCCCGACCGCCAGTGGACCATTCCCGCCGGCCACTACTTCATGATGGGCGACAACCGCGACAACTCCAACGACAGCCGCTACTGGAACGATCCGAAGATCCCCAAGGATCTGCTGGGCATGGTTCCGGACCGCAATATCGTCGGCAAGGCCTTCGCTGTATGGATGAGCTGGCCCGATCCGAAGATGAGCAACCTGCCGAACTTCTCCCGGGTCGGCGTGATTCACTGACCTGTGCGCAGGTTCGCCACGCGGAAGGGCGCTCCTGCTGAATAATCGCGAAGCGGGGCTGCTCCCGAGGGCAGCCCCGCTTTCACTTCCGCGAACGCCGCCGCAGGGCCCTGCCCGATGGCGTTACCGCTCGCTGGACGGAATAACTACACTGACATGAGGTCCGACATGAGGTTCGCGCGTTCGCAGAAGGGGATGTCCCTGCTGGGGTGGCTGGTGGTGCTGGGCGTGGTGGCGTTCTTCGCCAGCGCCGCGTTCAAGATCATCCCGCACTACATGGATTACTACTCGCTGGAGAAGGTGATCACTTCCGTGGAGACCGACAAGGCGGCCGAGGTGCGTTCCGTGCCTGAGTTCTACAGCTACGTCGGCAAGGGGATGCAGATCAACGGCATCCGCAACCTGGACCTGGAGAAGGCCCTGGAGGTGCAACTGGAAGACAACCAATTCCGGGCGCACCTGAAATATGAAAAACGCGAGCCACTGATCAGCAACATCGACCTGGTGGTCCACTTCGACAAAGAATTCCGTGTACGCATGCCGTGAGTAATTCGCTGGACCGACTCGAGCGCAAGCTCGGCTATACCTTCAAAGACCGGGACCTGATGGTCCTGGCCCTGACCCATCGCAGCTACGCCGGGCGCAACAACGAGCGCCTGGAGTTCCTCGGTGACGCCATTCTCAACTTCGTCATCGGCGAGGCGCTGTTCCACCACTTCCCGCAGGCTCGCGAAGGCCAGCTTTCGCGCCTGCGCGCGCGATTGGTCAAGGGCGAGACCCTGGCCCTGCTGGCGCGCGGCTTCGAGGTGGGCGACTACCTGCGGCTGGGCTCGGGCGAGCTGAAGAGCGGCGGGTTCCGCCGCGAGTCGATCCTTGCCGATGCGATGGAAGCCCTGATCGGCGCCATCTACCTGGATACCGGCATGGACTCCGCGCGCGAGCGGATCATCGCCTGGCTCGGACCGCAACTGCGCGAGCTGACCCCGGTGGACACCAACAAGGACCCCAAGACCCGCCTGCAGGAGTTCCTGCAGTCGCGTGGCTGCGACCTGCCGCGCTACGAGGTGGTGGATATCCAGGGCGAACCCCATTGCCGGACCTTCTTCGTCGATTGCGAAGTGGCCCTGCTGAGCGACAAGACCCACGGGCACGGCGGCAGCCGCCGCATCGCCGAGCAGGTGGCCGCGGCCGCCGCGCTGGTGGCCCTGGGCGTGGAGAATGGCCATGACTGACATGCACGACGACATCCCCGCCGGCAGCCGTTGCGGCTACGTGGCGATCGTGGGCCGCCCCAACGTGGGCAAGTCCACCCTGCTCAACCACATCCTCGGGCAGAAGCTGGCGATCACCTCGCGCAAGCCGCAGACCACCCGCCACAACATGCTCGGGATCAAGACCGAGGGCGAGGTGCAGGCCGTCTACGTCGATACGCCCGGCCTGCACAAGAGCGGCGAGAAGGCCCTCAACCGCTACATGAACCGTACCGCCAGCGCGGCATTGAAGGATGTCGACGTGGTGATCTTCGTGGTCGACCGCACCCGCTGGACCGAAGAGGACCAGATGGTCCTGGAGCGCGTGCAGTACGTCAGTTGCCCGGTGCTGATCGCGGTGAACAAGACCGACCGCATCGAGGAAAAGGCCGACCTGCTGCCGCACCTCGAATGGCTCACCCAGCAGTTGCCGAAGGCCGAGGTAGTACCGATCTCGGCGCAGCACGGGACCAACCTGGACGTGCTGGAGAAGCTGGTCGCCGAGCGTCTGCCGGAAAGCGAGCACTTCTTCCCCGAAGACCAGATCACCGACCGCAGCAGCCGCTTCCTGGCCGCCGAGCTGGTCCGCGAGAAGATCATGCGCCAGCTCGGCGCCGAGCTGCCCTACCAGATCACCGTGGAGATCGAGGAGTTCAAGCAGGAAGGTCGCATCCTGCATATCCATGCGCTGATCCTGGTGGAGCGCGAGGGGCAGAAGAAGATCATCATCGGCGACAAGGGCGAGCGGATCAAAAGCATCGGCCAGAACGCGCGCAAAGACATGGAAGTGCTGTTCGACTCCAAGGTCATGCTCAACCTCTGGGTCAAGGTCAAGGGCGGCTGGTCCGACGACGAGCGCGCCCTGCGCTCGCTGGGCTACGGCGACCTCTGACCGTTCCCGGCAGCCCGGCGCCAGCCGGGCGCCATCCCTCTCGCGCCCGGTCGACCCGCCATGTCCTTCGCCGCCGCCCAAGCCACCTACGTGCTGCATAGCCGGCCGTACAAGGAAACCAGCGCCCTGGTGGACTTCTTCACCCCGCTGGGTCGCCTGCGCGCGGTCCTGCGCGGCGCCCGCGGCAAGGCTGGCGCCCTGGCGCGGCCATTCGTGCCGCTGGAAGCGGAGTGGCGCGGGCGCGGCGAACTGAAGACCGTGGCCCGCCTGGAAAGCGCCGGTGTTCCCAACCTGCTCAATGGCCAGGCGCTGTTCAGCGGTCTCTACCTCAACGAGCTGTTGATCCGCCTGTTGCCGGCGGAAGACCCGCAGCCGGAAATCTTCGCCCACTACGCCGCGACCCTGCCGCTGCTGGCGGCGGGGCGCCCCATCGAACCGCTGCTGCGCGCGTTCGAATGGCGCCTGCTGGAGCAACTGGGCTATGGTTTCGCTCTCGATGTCGACATCGATGGGCGCCCGATCGAGCCGCAGGCGTTGTACCAGCTTTTGCCAGAGGCCGGCCTGGAGCCGGTGGCGCAACTGCAACCCGGGCTGTTCCAGGGCTCCGAACTGTTATCCATGGCCGACGCCGACTGGAGCGCCCCCGGCGCCCTGGCGGCGGCCAAGCGCCTGATGCGCCAGGCGCTCGCTCCCCATCTGGGCGGCCGGCCGCTGGTCAGCCGCGAGCTGTTCATGAACCGTAAGGAGTCACCCCGTGACTGAAGCCACTCGAATTCTGCTCGGCGTGAACATCGATCACGTCGCCACCCTGCGCCAGGCCCGGGGCACCCGCTATCCGGACCCGGTGAAGGCCGCCCTGGACGCCGAGGAAGCCGGCGCCGACGGTATCACCGTGCACCTGCGCGAGGACCGCCGGCATATCCAGGAACGCGACGTGCGAGTGCTCAAGGAAGTACTGCAGACGCGGATGAACTTCGAGATGGGGGTCACCGAGGAAATGCTCGCCTTCGCCGAGGAGATCCGGCCGGCGCATAGCTGCCTGGTCCCCGAGCGCCGCGAGGAACTGACCACCGAGGGCGGCCTCGACGTCGCCGGCCAGGAACAGCGCATCCGCGACGCGGTGCGACGCCTGGCTGCGGTGGGCAGCGAAGTGTCGCTGTTCATCGATCCCGATCCGCGGCAGATCGAGGCCTCCGCCCGGGTCGGCGCGCCGGCTATCGAACTGCATACCGGTCGCTACGCCGACGCCGAAGACCCCGAGGAGCAGGCCCGTGAGCTGCAGCGGGTACGCGAGGGCGTGGCCCTCGGGCGTTCCCTCGGCCTGATCGTCAACGCCGGGCATGGCCTGCACTACCACAATGTCGAGCCGGTCGCGGCCATCGACGGCATCAACGAGCTGAACATCGGCCACGCCATCGTCGCCCACGCCCTGTTCGTCGGCTTCAGGCAGGCGGTGGCCGAGATGAAAGCGCTGATGCTGGCCGCGGCGACCAAGCGCTGAGGCAATCGCGCCCCGCTTGCCGTCGACCTGCGGGGCGGATGAAAGCAAAAAAAAACCCATCCGAGGATGGGCTTTACCCTATCCGCTGTCAGGGCTTGCGCGCCACCAGCGTGGCGCGCATCGGTGCCGGCAGGCCTTCGACGGTTCGCGAACGGTCCTGCGGATCGAGGAATTCCGGCAGCGACTGGAAACGCATCCATTCGGTGGAGCGTTGTTCCTCGACGCTGGTCAGGCTGACGTCGACGCAGCGCGCGTCGGCGAACCCGGCGCGGCGCAGCCAGAGCTCCAGGGCTGCCACCGAGGGCAGGAACCAGACGTTGCGCATCTGCGCGTAGCGGTCCTCGGGCACCAGCACGGTGCTGGCGTCGCCTTCCACCACCAGGGTCTCCAGGACCAGTTCGCCGCCGCGCTTCAGGCAGTCCTTGAGCGCCAGCAGGTGGTCGATGGGCGAGCGACGGTGATAGAGCACGCCCATGGAGAATACCGTGTCGAAGCCTTCGAGCTTCTCCGGCAGGTCTTCCAGGGCCAGCGGCAGGTGCCAGGCCGGCAGCTCCGGCAGGTAGCGCTTGGCGGCGAGGAACTGGCAGAGGAACAGCCAGTTCGGATCGACCCCGACCACGCTTTCCGCGCCGGCGCCGAGCATGCGCCACTGGTAGTAGCCGTTGCCGCAGCCGACGTCGAGGACGCGTTTGCCACGCAGTTCGACATGTGGCGAGACACGCTCCCATTTCCAGTCGGAACGCCATTCGGTATCGACCTGTACGCCGAAGAAGTCGAACGGCCCCTTGCGCCAGGGAATCAGCCCTTGCAGCGCTTCCTTCACCTGCGCTTGCAGCGCCGCATCGTGGTCGCTGTGCAGGGCGAAGCGCTGGGCCAGTTCGACCTTCGGCGCGGGCACCTGGGGCAGGCGCTGGACCGCGCTCCACCAACGGGCCAGGTCGCCGTGGCCTTCCTCGATGCGCGCGGCGATCTGCGCGGGCAGGCTGGTCGCCCAGCCGTACAGCGGAGAGCCGGCGAGGTGTCGCTGGAGGGCGTCGAGGGCGAGGTGCTGGATCATGGCAGGGCGATCATCGAGGCGAAGTTGAGACACTGGAACCATTGGCTGACCCGGCTGAAGCCGGCGGCCAGGAGCCGTTCACGGTGTTCCTCGAAGGTGTCGGGGAGCATGACGTTTTCCAGCGCGCTGCGCTTCTGCGCGATCTCCAGCTCGCTGTAGCCGTTGGCACGCTTGAAGGCGATGTGCAGGTCGGTGAGCAGCGCGTGCTCCTGCGCATCGGCGAAGCGCAGTTTCTCCGAGAGGATCAGCGCGCCGCCGGGCAGCAGTGCCTGGCGGATCCTGCGCAGCAGGCCGAGGCGCTGGTCGGGGGCGACGAACTGCAGGGTGAAGTTCATCGCCACCAGCGAGGTGGGTTGCAGGTCCAGGGCGAGAATGTCGGCCTCGATCAGCTCGACCGGCAGCAGCTCCTGGTACATGGCGTCCTGGGCATGCAGGTATTCACTGCAGCGCTCGATCATCGCGTGCGAGTTGTCCACCCCGATCACCCGGCAGCCGTCGTTGCGGACGTGGCGGCGCAGCGACTGGGTGACCGCGCCGAGCGAGCAGCCGAGGTCGTAGAGCACGCTGTTCGGCTGGGCGAACTGCGCGCCGAGTACGCCGATGTTCTCGACGATGGTGGGGTAGCCCGGCACGGAGCGCTTGATCATGTCGGGGAACACGCGCACCACGTCTTCGTTGAACACGAAGTCGGCGACACGTTGCTGGGGTTGGGCGAACAGGCGATCGGACTCGCTCACGCGGGTGACCTCGGGCATCACGGCTTTTCAGGGGGCCGAATTGTAGCCGAGGGATGAGCGTCGCCCAACTGCGCGGCGACGATTCACCCATGCGCGCAGGCGAATCACCTGAGCTTGTCGGAGAAGTACTCTCCCGCGCCCTGCAGCGGACCCAGCGGGTTCTTCTTGTCTTCCAGGCGATGGATGTTCGGTTCGCCGTTGCTGACCTTGTGCACCAGCACGTCGTTGACGAAGACGAACACCGCCTTGAACGACCAACCCTGCAACTCCCGTTTCTTGCGGAAGTTGAACACGTCCGCCCAGAAGCTGCCGACCCGCTGGGTGTCGGTCTTGCTGAAATCGAAGGCGTAGCCGATGCAACGGTCCTTCGCTTCCAGGCATTGCACCAGGCCGCCCGGCAGGTAATCGATGGGGATGTTCGGCTGGATGAACATGAGCCGCACGTCGATGAACGACAGCATGCGGCCGTTGCCCTGGGTCAATGGATCGAAACCCAGCCCGAACAGCTGCGAACGGGTCGTGCTGCCGGGTTGCGCCTGGGAATAGCGCAGTTCGGCATCGAGGTAGTCGACGAAGGGGGATTGGACTTCCGCTCGTTCGCTGGGCAGCAGGCTGCCGCAGGAGGAAACGAAGACAGTGGATGCCCAGAGCAGTGAGTAACGAAGAGCGGTGCCCATGACGCGCCTCCTTTCGGTGCCGTCGTAGATTGAGTAATAGACGACGCCAAAAAGGCCTGCCGGAATTTATTCAATCGGCTGAAAGCAGCGTGGTTGCTGGTCTGGCGGCGGATTTCCGGCGGCCCGGAAAGTCATTCGAAAGAAAGCCTATAGCGCTCGCCGAGGACCTTCAGGGTGCCTTCGCGACGCAGTTGGCGTAGCCCTTCGTCGAGTTCCGCGAGACGCGCGTCGACCTCCGGCAGGTGCGGGCTGAGGCCGACGTGCAGCGGCTGCCGCCCGGGTAGTTCGCCGGCGCGGCGGATCTGTCCGGCGAGCTGCGGATGATGCTCCAGGTAGTGCTCGATGATGTCGCGGTCTTCCAATAGCACGTCGATGCGGCCGAGCAGCAGTTTCTGCAGGTTGCGCGGCAGCACGCGCTCGCCGCCGAGGACCTGCAGGTGCAGGTCGTCGTCGCCGGCCTGGCTGCGCCAGGCTTCGAAGCGCGGATTGTTCACGTAGCCCTGGGCGAGGCCCAGGCGCTGGCCGAGCAGGGATGCATCGCCGGAGTAGTGCCAGTCGCTGTCGTGGCGGGTATAGAAGGCCAGCCCGACCCAGCCGATGGGCTCGCTGCCGACCCGCAGGCCGTCGAGTCCATAGGCGCCGACCAGGCCGTCGCGATGGCCGTCGCGGACCATCTGCACGGCGCGCGGCCAGGGCAGGCTGTCGAAGTGCGGTGGCTCCCGAAGGACCTGGCTGAGCGCCTCGACCAGGTAGCCGGGCCGCTGCGGCGTGCCAGGGCACAGGTAGGGGCAGCCGTCGTCGCCTGCGAAGCGCAACGGTTCGGCCAGCGAGAGCAGAGGAGCGGCGCAGGACAGGGCGAGCAGGACGAAGGAGGCGCGGAGCATGGAGTCCTCAGGGCGACGGGGCCTGTCAGGATAGGCCAGGTCGCCACGGCGCAGGACGTCGGTCTTCGTACAGAATGTGTCCGCCGCGGGCAGCGGTTTCAGCGCACCTGGATCGCGCAGGAAAAGCTTTCCGCCGGTTCCGCGTCCTTTTCCCAGGGCCGCCGGTAGACCAGTTCCAGGCGGTCGTCGCCGCTGGCGGCGACGCGGAAGCGCCAGGTCGATTCGCCGCCGCTGCCAACCAGGCCGCTGTCTTCTTCGGAATTGCTGTAGACCTCCGGGCCAAGGCGCTTGAGCACGCTGGCAGCAGGGTTGCGCAGTTCCCAGCGGAAGCCGGTGGTGGGATTGCTCGGCAGGGTCAGCACCAGTTCCTGGCCTTGCGTCAGCTTCAGCGGCGAACAGTCGTCGGCGTCGTCCAGGGTGACCACCGGCTTCTGTTGCCCGGCGCAGCCGGCCAGGACCACGATGGACAATGGCAGCAGCAGACGGGAGGGGGAAAAGGACATGCAGCGCTCCTCGGCTCGAATGGAAAGGGCGCCAGCATAAACCCTGCTGGCGCCCGAGTGCCAAGGTTGGCGCGGCGGACGGCCGAACCGGTCGGCCATCCGCCGCCGGCTCAGGCCGGGAACAGCACCTTGGCCACGTCGCCGTAGCGCTTGGCGAAATGCACGGTCAGCCCTTCCCTGAGATAGTCGGGCAACTCTTCGAAGTGGCCGCGGTTGGCTTCCGGCAGGATCAGCTCGAAGATCTTCTGCCGGCGCGCGGCGATCACCTTCTCGCGGACCCCGCCGATGGGCAGGACCTGGCCGGTCAGGGTCAGTTCGCCGGTCATCGCCACGCCTTTCTTCGGCACCTGGTTGCGCGCCAGGGAGAGCAGGGCGCTGGCCATGGTGACGCCGGCGCTGGGACCGTCCTTGGGCGTGGCACCTTCCGGCACGTGCAGGTGGACGAACGCCTGGTCGAAGAAGGTCGGGTCGCCGCCATACTTCTTCAGGTGCGAGCCGATGTAGCTATAGGCGATCTCGGCGGATTCCTTCATCACGTCGCCGAGCTGGCCGGTGAGCTTGAAGCCACGGTTCAGCGTGTGGATGCGGGTCGCCTCGATCGGCAGGGTGGCGCCGCCCATGCTGGTCCAGGCCAGCCCGGTGATCACGCCGATCCCGGAAAGCACCTGCTCGCTGCGGAACACCGGCATGCCGAGGTAGTCCTCGAGGTCCCTGGGACCGATCTTCACCTTCGACTCGGGATCCTCCAGCAGCTTGACCACCGACTTGCGCACCAGCTTGCCGAGCTGTTTCTCCAACTGGCGCACCCCGGCTTCCCGCGCATAGCCCTCGATCACCGCACGCAGCGCGGCATCGCTGATGCTCAGGCGGCCCTTGGGCACACCGGCCTTTTCCAACTGCTTGGGCCACAGGTGACGCTTGGCGATGGCCAGTTTTTCCTCGGAGATGTAGCCGGACAGGCGGATCACTTCCATCCGGTCGAGGAGCGGTCCGGGGATCGAGTCGAGGGTGTTGGCGGTGCAGACGAACAGCACCTTGGACAGGTCCAGGCGCAGGTCCAGGTAGTGGTCGAGGAATTCGACGTTCTGCTCCGGGTCGAGGGTTTCCAGCAGCGCCGAGGCCGGGTCGCCCTGGTAGCTGGCGCCGAGCTTGTCGATCTCGTCGAGCATGATCACCGGGTTCATCACCTCGACTTCCTTCAACGCCTGCACCAGCTTGCCGGGCAGGGCGCCGATGTAGGTGCGGCGGTGGCCCTTGATCTCCGCCTCGTCGCGCATGCCGCCGACGCTGAAACGGTAGAACGGCCGGCCGAGGCTCTCGGCGATGGATTTGCCGATGCTGGTCTTGCCCACTCCCGGCGGGCCGACCAGGAGCACGATGGAGCCGGCGATCTCGCCCTTGAAACTACCCACGGCGAGGAACTCGAGGATGCGATCCTTGATGTCGTCGAGGCCCGCGTGATGCTTGTCGAGGACCTTGCGCGCATGCTTGAGGTCGAGCTTGTCCTTGCCGTACACGCCCCAGGGCAGGGCTGTGGCCCAGTCCAGGTAGTTGCGGGTGACGGCGTACTCGGGCGAGCCGCTCTCGAGGATCGACAGCTTGTTCAGCTCTTCGTCGATACGCTTGCGCGCCTGCTCGGGCAGCACCTTGCCTTCCAGGCGGGCGCGGAATTCGTCGGCGTCGGCGCTCTTGTCGTCCTTGGTGATGCCCAGCTCCTGCTGGATGATCTTCAACTGTTCCTTGAGGAAGAATTCGCGCTGGTGTTCGCCGATCTTGCGGTTGACCTCGGCGGACAGTTCCTTCTGCAGGCGCGCGACTTCCACCTCCTTGCGCAGCAGCGGCAAGACCTTCTCCATCCGCTTGAGGATCGGCACGGTGTCCAGCACTTCCTGCAGTTCGCCGCCGGGCGCGGTGGTCAGGGCCGCGGCGAAGTCGGTGAGTGGCGACGGGTCGTTGGGACTGAAGCGGTTCAGGTAGTTCTTCAGTTCCTCGCTGTACAGCGGATTGAGCGGCAGCAGCTCCTTGATCGCGTTGATCAGGGCCATGCCGTAGGCCTTCACTTCGTCACTGGGATCGATCGGGGTCTTCGGATAGTCCACCTCCACCATGAACGGCGGACGATGGCGCTTGATCCAGCCCCGGATACGCACCCGCGACAGGCCCTGGGCGACGAACTGCAGCTTGCCGCCCTCGCGCGAGGCATGGTGCACTCGGACCAGCGTGCCGTGCTCGGGCAGGCTGTTGACGTCGAAGTGGCGCGGGTCTTCCGGAGGATTGTCCATGAAGAACAGGGCCAGCGAATGGTGGTCGGTCTTGGCCACCAGTTCGAGGGTTTCCGCCCAGGGTTCTTCGTTGACGATCACCGGCAGCACCTGCGCCGGGAAGAACGGGCGGTTGTGGATCGGGATCACGTAGAGGGTGGTCGGCAGGGTCTGGCCGGGCAGCACCAGGCCGGTGCCGGCGGGCTGCGCGTCGCTGATGTGTTCGGGATTAACGTCCTGGTCGCTCATGAGGCACCTGACTGACTGAAACATGAGAGTCTAGATGGGGCCCCGGGGGCGGGTTTCAATCCCTGTCCGTTCAAGGATGTTGCCGAAGGTTTCCACGCAGCACGCGGTACGCAGGTACCACTTGCGGCAAGGTGCTGGGCAGCGTCGGGCAAGTCGAGTAGAGTGCGCAAAAATTGAGCAGTTGCCGTTCATGTTCGACACCCGCCTCATCCGTCTGCCCGACCAGTCGCACACCCACGCCCACGAGCATCACCAACTGGTGATGTCGCTGGCCGGGCGCGCCGAATTCGAGGTCAACGGCTGTGGCGGGGAAGTCTGCCGGATGCGCGCCTGCCTGGTGCCGGGCGAGGCGGGCCACGTGTTCGCCGGGGTGGGCGACAACCGCATGCTGATCATCGACCTGGGCGAGGACAACCCGACCCCGGAAGACCCCGACCTGCTCGCGCGCCTGTTCGAGGCGCCGCGCTACCCGACCCTGGACGCCGACTTCCAGAACCTGCTCAGCTACGCCGGCGCCGAACTGGCCCGCTACGGCAGCGACCCGCTGCTGACCCGTGCCCTCGGCGGAGTGCTGATCCGCGCCCTGCACCTGCGCCTGTTCGGCGAGCAGCAGCCCCTGGCGGCCAGCGGGCCGCTCGACCTGGAGCGCCTGGACGCGCATATCGTGCGGAACCTGGCGCGGCGCATCACGGTCGCCGAACTGGCCCAGGTCGCCTGTCTCAGCCCGAGCCATTTCCACGCGCAGTTCAAGGACAGCGTCGGCCTGACCCCGCACCAGTACCTGCTCAAGGTCCGCCTCGACTGCGCCGCGCGGTTGCTGCGGGAAAGCCGCCTGCCTCTGGTGCGGATCGCCGAGGAATGCGGCTTCTCCAGCCAGAGCGCGCTGACCACGGCGATGCGCCGCTACCTGGGGCTGACGCCGAAGTCGCTGCGCAAGGGCTGAGCGCCATCCGCCACCTTCGGCGGATAACCGCAGGCGGTTATTCGCCCTACCGGCAGGAGTCCATATACGGATAACGGCGCGGACGTCATCCGCCGAGCGAATTCGTCCCGCACGGCCTGTCTCAGAACGCCACCTTCACCCCCGCCTCGATGCCGCGTCCCGTCGCCGGCACCCGGTCGCGCAGGATCGAACTGGCGTAGCGCACGGTCTGGTTGGTCAGGTTGGTGCCCTTGACGAAGGCCAGCCAGCGGCTCTCGCCGAGGTCGAAGTTGTAGCCGAGGCTGGCGCCGAGGGTGGTGTAGCCGTCGGTGGAGAGTTCTTCCTCCGGCACGCGGTGCTGCGAGGCGGCGTGTTCGACGTCGACCCGCGCCTGCCACTGCTGCAACTCCCAGATCAGCGCGGTGTTCAGGCGCAGCGGGGCGATGCGTGGCAGCGGTTCGCCGGTGTCCTTGTTCTTGGCGCGGGTGTAGTCCCCGGAGAGTTCCAGGTCGAAGTTGCCGTACGGGCTTTCCAGCAGGTGGATGCGGTCCTGCGCCTCGACGCCGTAGAAGTCCGCGCGAACGCCGCTGTAGAGGTATTCCGGCAGCGCCTCGTCATCGCCGGCGGCGACCACTTCGCCTTCCTCGTTGCGATGGCGACCGCTGGCGAGCAGGCCGATGTAGTTGGAGAAGCGGCTGTAGAACACCCCGACGCTGCCCTTGTGCACGCCGTTGTCGAAGCGCAGGGCGAGGTCGGTGGAGACCGCCTTTTCCTTGTCCGCGTCGGCATCGCCTACCTCGTAGGTGCCGGTGGCGGCGTGCGGACCGTTGGCGTACAGCTCGTAGAAGGTCGGGGCGCGCTCGGTGTAGCTGAGGGTGGCGGCCAGCGACCAGATCGGCGTCAGCTTGTACACCGCGCCGGTGGACAGGCTGCCGGTGGTGAAGCTCTGCGAACCGTCGTTCTCGGCGAAGCGCTCGTTGCCCTTGGCGTCGGGGTCCACGCGGGTGTGCTCCAGGCGGGCGCCGAAGCTGAGGTCGAGGCGGTCGCTGAGCTTCCATTCCTCCAGGGCGAACAGCGCGGCGCTGTCGGTTTCCGTGTGCGGCACGAAGGCTTCCTCGCCGAGGGCGGAGAAGCGGCTGTTGGCGAACTGCGCGCCGACCACCCCGTTCAGCGGGCCGAGCGGGCGGTGGCGGGCCTCGATGCGGCCTTCGTAGCCTTCGTTCTTGAAGGTGGTGCCGGTCTCGCCGTCCTCGATTTCCTTGTGCTCGTACTTGGTATAGGCGGCGTCCAGCTTCAGCGAGGTGAACGGGCCTTCGAGGTCGCGGATCTCGGAGGCGAAGGCGTAGCGGTCCTGCTGCATCTTCAGGCGCACGTCGTCCTCGGCCGGCGAGCCATAGTTGCTGTCGTAGCCGCTGTAGGAGAGGCCGGCGTAACCGTGCTCCCAGTGATAGGAGCCACCGACGGCGCCGCCGTCCTGGCGGCCGTCGCTGTTCTGCACCCGATGCTTGCCGGTGTCGCCGTCGATCTGCCGCTGGCGGCTGGAATGGGCGTAGCCGGGAATCCTGACGTCGTTGAACTCGCGGCTGGCGGCGTCCACGTGCAGGGCGAAGTTGCCGTCGCCGGCCTCCAGTGCGCCGGAGCGGCTACGGGTGGTGTCGGCGCCGCCGTAGCGCAGTTCGCCGCTGCCGTGGATGCCGTCGACGGGTTCGCTGGGGATGCGGTTGTCGAAGCTGTTCACCACCCCGCCGATGGCATTGCCGCCGTAGAGCAGGGCGGCCGGGCCGCGTACCACTTCCAGGCGCTCGACGCTGTTGGGGTCTTCCGGCACCGCGTGGTCGTAGGACAGCGACGAGGCGTCGAGCGCACCGACGCCGTTGCGCAGCAGGCGGATGCGATCACCGTCCATGCCGCGGATCACCGGTCGGCTGGCGCCCGGTCCGAAGTAGGTGGAGGACACCCCGGGCAGGCCGTTGAGGGTTTCGCCGAGGCTGCCTTTCTGTCGCAGGGTCAGCTCGTCGCCTTCGAGCACGCTGCTGGGCGTGGCGGGAGATTCGTTGCCCAGCGGGTTGGCGGTGATCACCTGGGAGGGCAATTCGCTGGGGCGGCCGTCGGCGCCGAGCGTTTCCCCCGAAACGATCAGGCAGGCCAGCGCCAGTGGCGTGAGAGGCCAGAGCGGACGGGAAGGGAAAAGGCCGGAAGAGGACATTGCGGGCTCCATGGTCATGGGTCGGACTTTTTTCAGGCCAAAGCGAACCCAGGCCCTTCCCGGAGGAAGGGCGACGGGGTCGGATCGGCGTATTTATTGGGATGTTATATTATTTCTTTTTGTGTCGGTAGACCCGCGTAGCCACTCTGCATGGCGTCGTGCCGACGTGCAGCGGCAATGTCCGCATGCCTGCCGGCGAAGAGGAACGGGAAAGTTCCGCAGCCAGGAGTTTTCCGCAAAAACTCCAGAGTCTTTCGCAAGAATCGCCCCTCTCGCAGCCACTACATTCCGCTATCCGCTGGTGCCTCGCGCCGGCGGAATGGGCCTGACCCATACTGATCCGTATTCCCGCGCCACAGGATGTGCCGCGCCGCCGGCACAACCCGCCGGCGGCGGTGCCCCGGGCAATGGACGCCTGGCCGGACTTCTTTCAATAACAATGGCTCCACAAGAGGAGGGCGTGATGTTCAAAGCCAGTCACGTCTTGCAGGGCGAGGACCAGACCCGGTCCGCAGCCGAATTCTTCCCTGTCATCAGCGCCAACTACGCGGTCGACGAGGAAGCCTACCTGGGCGAACTGCTGCAGCTCGCCGACCCCGGTCCCGACGGCATCGAGGCTATCCGCCGCAACGCCCGCGCACTGATCGAAACCGTGCGCAGCCGGGACAACGCCGTCGATACCCTCGACGCACTCCTGCGCCAATACAGCCTGGACACCCAGGAAGGCCTGATGCTGATGTGTCTGGCCGAGGCGCTGTTGCGTGTGCCTGACGCGGCGACCGCCGACGCGCTGATCCGCGACAAGCTGTCCGCCGCCGACTGGCAGCGCCATCTCGGCCAGAGCGACAACGTTCTGGTCAATTTCGCCGCCTGGGGCCTGGTGATGACCGGCAAGGTGGTGAACATCGACGAACGCACCGACGGCCGCGCCCCGAGCGTCATCAGCCGGCTGGTGCAGCGCTCTGGCGAACCGGTGATCCGCGCCGCGATGAACCAGGCGATGAAGCTGATGGGCAAGCAGTTCGTGCTTGGCCGGACCATCTCCGAAGCGCTGAAGAACGGTCGTCCATGCCGCGAGCAGGGCTACACCTATTCCTTCGACATGCTCGGCGAGGCCGCGCTGACCGCCGCCGACGCCGAGAAATACATGGCCGACTACCGCCAGGCCATCGACACCGTCGGCGCCGAGCCGCAGGTCGGTCCGGGGCCGCGGCCGTCGATCTCGATCAAGCTCTCGGCGCTGCATCCGCGCTACGAAGTGGCGCAACGCGAGCGGGTGCTCAGCGAGCTGTTCGCCAATGTCCTGGAACTGGCGGTGCGCGCGCGCAAGCTGAACGTCGGCATCACCATCGACGCCGAGGAAGCCGATCGCCTGGAGCTGTCCCTCGAACTCTACGAGAAGCTGATGCGCGACCCGGCCATCGCCGGCTGGGGCGAGTTCGGCCTGGTCATCCAGGCCTACTCCAAGCGCTGCCTGCCGGTGCTGGTATGGCTGACCCTGCTCGGCCGCGAGCTTGGCGCACGCATCCCGCTGCGCCTGGTGAAGGGTGCCTACTGGGACAGCGAGATCAAGCAGTGCCAGGTGCAGGGCGCCGATGGCTACCCCGTCTACACCCGCAAGGAAGGCACCGACACTTCCTACCTGGCCTGCGCCCGCTACCTGCTCAGCGAGCACACCCGCGGGGTGATCTACCCGCAGTTCGCCAGCCACAACGCCCACACCGTGACCGCCATCCTCGCCCTGGCCGACGAAGCCAGGGCCGCCGGCGGCGAGGAGCGCGACTTCGAGTTCCAGCGCCTGCACGGCATGGGCGACGCGCTGTACGACACGGTGATCGAGAAGTACCGCCGCAACGTGCGCATCTACGCCCCGGTCGGCGCGCACAAGGACCTGCTGCCGTACCTGGTCCGCCGCCTGCTGGAGAACGGCGCCAACTCTTCCTTCGTGCACAAGCTGGTGGACCCGCGCGTGCCGGTGGAGACGCTGATCCAGCACCCGGTTACCCAACTGCGCCAGTTCAAGACGCTGGCCAACGACCGTATCCCTCTGCCCCAGGCGATCTTCGGCGCCGGGCGGAAAAACTCCCAGGGCATCAACATGAACATCCAGAACCAGTGGAACGAGCTGGAGCTCGCCTACAAGCCGCACCTGACCCGCCAGTGGCAAGCCGCGCCGATCGTCAACGGCGAGAAGCTCTCCGGCCCGGCCCACGAAGTGCGTTGCCCGTACGACCTGGAGAGGCTGGTCGGCAGCGTCCAGTACGCGTCCGCCGAGCAGGCCGGCAAGGCCCTCGACGTGTTGCAGGCGGCCTGGCCGCGCTGGAGCGCCACCCCGGTGGACGAGCGTGCCGGCATCCTCGAGCGTCTCGCCGACCTGCTGGAAGCCCAGCGCGGCGAGCTGATGGCGCTGTGCACCCTGGAAGCCGGCAAGTCGTTGCAGGACGGTATCGACGAGATCCGCGAGGCGGTCGACTTCTGCCGCTACTACGCCCAGCAGGCCCGCCAGCGCCTGGTCCGCGAGGAACTGCGCGGCCCGACCGGCGAGCGCAACGAGCTGTTCTACGAAGGCCGCGGCATCTTCGCCTGCGTCAGCCCGTGGAACTTCCCGCTGGCGATCTTCCTCGGCCAGATCAGCGCCGCGCTGGTGGCCGGCAACACTGTGCTGGCCAAGCCGGCCGAGCAGACCAGCCTGATCGCCGCGCGCACCGTCGAACTGATGTTCGAAGCAGGCCTGCCGAAGGACGTTATCGCCCTGCTGCCGGGCGACGGCGCCACCCTCGGCGGCGTGTTCTGCCGTGACGCGCGGGTCGCCGGGGTGGCCTTCACCGGCTCCACCGACACCGCCCGCATCATCAACCGCCAACTGGCCGAGAAGCCCGGCGCCATCGCCACCCTGATCGCCGAGACCGGCGGGCAGAACGCGATGATCGTCGATTCCACCGCTTTGCCGGAACAGGTGATCAAGGATGCGGTACAATCCGCGTTCACCAGCGCCGGCCAGCGCTGCTCCGCGCTGCGCGTGATGTACGTGCAGCAGGACATCGCCGAGCGGGTGATCGAGTTGCTCAAGGGCGCCATGGCCGAGCTGAAGGTCGGCCCGACCGACGTGCGCGTCAGCGACGTCGGCCCGGTGATCGACGCCGAGGCCAAGGCCGGCCTGGAGCAGCACATCGCCGCGCTGAAGGCCGCCGGCAAGCTGATCGCCGAGACCAAGGTGCCGGGCAACCTGAACGGTCACTTCGTCGCTCCCGTCGCGTTCGAGATCAGCGGCATCGACGAGCTGAAGAAAGAGAACTTCGGCCCGGTGCTGCACGTGGTGCGTTATGCCGCGCAGGACCTGGAAAAGGTCGTGCAGGCGATCAACGCCACCGGTTTCGGCCTGACCATGGGGGTCCATAGCCGCAACGAGGAAACCGCCCGTCGCATCGAAGAGCTGGCGCGGGTCGGCAACCTCTACATCAACCGCAACCAGATCGGCGCGGTGGTGGGCGTGCAACCGTTCGGCGGCCACGGCCTGTCCGGCACCGGTCCCAAGGCCGGCGGGCCGAACTACCTGCTGCGTTTCGTCAGCGAGCGCACCACGTCGGTGAACACCACCGCGGTGGGCGGCAACGCGTCGCTGCTGTCGCTGGCCGACGCCGAGTGATACTCCGTTCCCGGGCGCCTTGGCGCCCGGGTCGGTTTCCGGGGTTCGCCGCAGCGAACGCCGAGGGAAATGACCGCCGTTCCGGTGCGTGCCCGGAACGGACCATAAAGGACGATTTTCCCTGCCCGACAGGGGAGGGATCGTGAGGCGTGGGCCTGTTCGGACTCGTTTGAGGCCACCCACGTTTCCGGCTTGCTCCGGCAAGCGCTCACGGAGTGACGCCACAAGCGCCATTCTGCCAACCAAGGGCCCGCTACCCGTTGCTTGCACACGCAAGGGCCCGGATAAAAACAAGCAATAGGGGAGTCCCTATGAGTGTCAATACGCCCACGCTGATCACCTTCGTGATCTACATCGCGGCCATGGTCCTGATCGGCCTGGCGGCATATCGCTCCACCAACAACTTCTCCGACTACATCCTCGGTGGCCGCAGCCTCGGCAGCTTCGTCACGGCGCTGTCCGCCGGCGCCTCCGACATGAGCGGCTGGCTGCTGATGGGCCTGCCCGGCGCGGTGTACCTGTCGGGCCTGTCCGAAAGCTGGATCGCCATCGGCCTGATCGTCGGCGCCTACCTCAACTGGCTGTTCGTCGCCGGCCGCCTGCGGGTGCAGACCGAGCACAACGGCAACGCGCTGACCCTGCCCGACTACTTCACCAACCGCTTCGAGGACAACAGCCGCCTGCTGCGGATCTTCTCGGCCCTGGTGATCCTGGTGTTCTTCACCATCTACTGCGCTTCCGGCATCGTCGCCGGTGCGCGCCTGTTCGAGAGCACCTTCGGCCTCTCCTACGAGACCGCGCTGTGGGCCGGCGCCGCGGCGACCATCGCCTACACCTTCATCGGTGGCTTCCTCGCGGTGAGCTGGACCGACACCGTGCAGGCCTCGCTGATGATCTTCGCGCTGATCCTCACCCCGGTGATCGTGATGCTCGCCACCGGCGGCGTCGAGCCGACCTTCACCGCCATCGAGCTGAAGGACGCGACCAGCTTCGACATGCTCAAGGGCGCCTCCTTCATCGGCGTGATCTCGCTGATGGCCTGGGGCCTGGGCTACTTCGGCCAGCCGCACATCCTGGCGCGCTTCATGGCCGCCGACTCGGTGAAATCGATCCCTGCCGCGCGCCGCATCTCCATGACCTGGATGATCCTCTGCCTCGGTGGCGCCGTGGCCGTGGGCTTCTTCGGCATCGCCTACTTCCAGGCGCATCCGGAGCAGGCCGGCGCGGTCAGCGAGAACCCCGAGCGGGTATTCATCGAGCTGGCCAAGATCCTGTTCAACCCGTGGATCGCCGGCGTGTTGCTGTCCGCCATCCTCGCCGCGGTCATGAGCACCCTGAGCTGCCAGCTGCTGGTCTGCTCCTCGGCGCTCACCGAGGACTTCTACAAGGCCTTCCTGCGCAAGGGCGCCAGCCAGCTGGAACTGGTCTGGGTCGGTCGCGCCATGGTGCTGCTGGTGGCGGTGATCGCCATCTGGCTGGCCTCCAACCCGGAAAACCGCGTGCTCGGCCTGGTGTCCTATGCCTGGGCCGGCTTCGGCGCCGCCTTCGGCCCGCTGGTGCTGTTCTCCCTGCTGTGGAAGCGGATGACCCGCAACGGCGCGCTGGCCGGCATGATCGTCGGCGCGGCGACGGTGATCCTGTGGAAGAACCTGTTGGGCTGGACCGGCCTGTACGAGATCATCCCCGGCTTCCTCTTCGCCAGCGTCGCCATCGTCGTCTTCAGCCTGCTCGGCAAGGCGCCTTCGACGAGCATGCTCAAGCGCTTCGACGATGCGGAGCAGGAGTACCGCGAGGCGCACCAGGGTTCCGCCGCTCCGGTAACCCAGCGCTGATCGAGCCTGCGGGCGGGTAAAGCGCCCGCGCATGGAGACGGCCCGCCCCGCAAGGTGCGGGCCGTCGTTTTGTCCGGCGGCTGCTGCGCCTCTCCGCGCAGGACGGATAACGGCAGCCGCGTTGTCCCTGTCCCGCCGCGCCGCTCAGGCGTCCCGCTCCAGCCGGCAAGCGTGCCCCGACTGTCGTGCCTCCAGCCTCAGCCATTCGAAGAATGCCTTCACCGGCGGATGACGTTCCCGTCCGGGCACGCATAGCGCGCTGTAGCCGGCGCCGTCGACACTGATATCCGCTCTGTAGGGTTGCAGCAGGCCGCTGGCGACGCTTTCCGAAACCAGGATCGAACTGGCCAGCACCAGTCCCTGGCCGGCGATGGCCGCCTGCAGGGCATAGTGCTCCTCGTCGTACTGGCGGATCACCGGCTGGCCCTCCATCCAGTCTTCGCCGGCCTGCGCGCACCAGGCCTCCCAGCCGTGGGCGTAGAGCCTGGAGTTGTGCCAGCGCACGCTGATCAGGGTCGGCTGCCGTTCTCCGGCCAGGGCGACCTGGGCCGGCGAGCCGTAGACCGCGAAGCATTCGTCGAACAGGCAGAGACCGTAGAAGTTCGGGTAGTCGTCGAGGCTGTAGCGGATCACCAGGTCGATGCTGGCGTCCTGGTGCAGGTCGAGGACTTCGCAGTTGGTGTCCAGGCGCAGGTTGATCTGCGGGTGCGCGGCGTAGAAGCGGCCGAGACGCGGCACCAGCCAGAGGGCGGCGAAGGCCGGGGTGGTGGAGACCGTCAGGTTGCCGCCGCTGCGCTGCGGACGCAGGGTGTCGACGCTCTGCGAAATTTCCAGTAGGGCCCCGTGCAGGCTGCGGAACAGCCGTTCGCCGCAGTCGGTCAGGCGCACTTTCCGTGGCAGACGCTGGAACAGCGGTACGCCGAGCCAGGCTTCCAGCGAACGGATCTGGTGGGAAACCGCGGTTGGCGTTACCGCAAGCTCCTCGGCGGCGGCCTTGAAGCTCGACTGGCGGGCCGCCGATTCGAAGGTGCGCAACGCGGTCAGCGGCAGGGAAGCGAACATGGGAATCTCCATGGGTGAACTGAATTCACCCTGAACAACTATTGCTCATTTGTCGGGAACCCCCGCTGCCAATAATTTCTGGCTCCAGGAGAAGGGCCTTGAGGCCATTCGAGTCTAGCCGAATCCAAGGAGATACAGATGAGTAGAATTCTTGCAGTGCATGCCAGCCCGCGAGGCGATCGCTCGCAATCCCGGCGTCTCGCCGAGGTTTTCCTGGCGGCCTATCGCGAAGCCCATCCGCAGGCCCGCGTGGCTCGCCGCGAAGTCGGCCGGGTACCGCTTCCGGCGGTCACCGAGGCCTTCGTCGCCGCCGCCTTCCATCCCCAGCCGGAACAGCGTTCGCTGGCGATGCAGGCCGACCTGGCGCTGAGCGACCAACTGGTCGGCGAACTGTTCGACAGCGACCTGCTGGTGATCTCCACGCCGATGTACAACTTCAGCGTGCCCAGCGGCCTGAAGGCCTGGATCGACCAGATCGTGCGCCTCGGGGCGACCTTCGATTTCGTCCTCGACAATGGCATCGCCCAGTACCGGCCGCTGCTGCGTGGCAAACGTGCGCTGATCGTCACCAGTCGCGGTGGCCATGGCTTCGGCCCGGGCGGCGAGAACCAGGCGATGAACCACGCCGATCCCTGGTTGCGCACCGCGCTGGGTTTCATCGGCATCGACGAGGTCACGGTGGTCGCGGCGGAAGGCGAGGAATCCGGCGGCAGGTCCTTCGAGGACTCCTGCGCCGAGGCGGAACAGCGCCTGCTGGCGCTGGCGCGGTCGGCCTGAGGAGCCGCCATGGCCTGGTTCCATCTGCTGGTGGCGGCGGCCTTCGAGGTCGCCTTCGCCATGGGCATGAAGTTCTCCAACGGCTTCGGCAGGCTCTGGCCGTCGTTGCTGACGGTGGTCGCGGCGATCGGCGGGATCTATTTCCTGACCCTGGCGCTGCGCGAGTTGCCGGTCAGCGTCGCCTATCCGATCTGGACCGCGATCGGCTCGCTGGGCACGGTGTTCCTCGGCGTCCTGCTGCTTGGCGAGAGCCTGACGGCGGTGAAGCTGGTTTCTGTCGGGTTGATCGTCGCCGGGGTGGCCGGGCTCAAGTAAGCGATGCGGCATTTGGCCTACAATCGGCCGCGTTTCCGTTCCTTCGAGAGCAGCCATGCTGACCACCCTGGCGGTGTCCAACTACCGCACCCTGCGCGACCTGGTGATGCCGCTGCGGCGCCTGAACCTGATCACCGGCGCCAACGGCGCCGGCAAGTCCAACGTCTACCGGGCCTTGCGCCTGCTGGCGGACAGCGCGCGCGGCGAAGTGATCCCGTCGCTGGCGCGCGAGGGCGGCCTGCCATCGACCCTGTGGGCGGGACCGGAGGACATCAGCCGGGCCATGCGCAGTGGCGCCCAGCCGATCGAAGGCAGCGTGCGCCGGCAGTCGGTGAACCTGCGCCTGGGCTTCGCCGGGGAGGATTTCGGTTATTGCATCGACCTCGGCCTGCCGGAGCCAAGCCAGAGCAAGTTCGGTCTCGACCCGGTGATCAAGCGCGAATGCATCTGGGCCGGCCCGTTCCTGCGCCCGGCCAATGTCCTCGTCGACCGTCGCGGGCCGTTGTTGCGCGCACGCGGCGGCGGCGGTCGCTGGGAAGTGGCGGCGCAGCACCTCGCCACCTTCGACAGCATGCTGGGCGCGGCGGTGGACCCGCGACAGGTGCCGGAACTGCTCGGCCTGCGCGAGCGGATCCGCTCCTGGCGCTTCTACGACCATTTCCGCAGCGACGCCGAGGCACCGGCGCGGCGGCCGCAGATCGGCACCCATACGCCGGTGCTGGGCGCCGACGGCGCCGACCTGGCCGCGGCCCTGCAGACCATCCGCGAGATCGGTGATGCGGCGGCGCTGGACGAGGCGGTGGACGATGCCTTTCCCGGCAGCCGCCTGCACATCGACAACCCGGGAGGGCGCTTCGAAGTGCTGATCGAGCAGCCCGGCCTGCTGCGGCCGCTGCGCACCGCGGAGCTGTCGGACGGCACCCTGCGCTACCTGCTGTGGATCGCCGCCCTGTTGTCGCCGCGGCCGCCGGCGCTGCTGGTGCTCAACGAACCGGAAACCAGCCTGCATCCCGACCTGCTGCCGGCCCTCGGGCGCCTGGTCGGCCAGGCCGCGCAGCACTCCCAGGTGCTGGTGGTGTCGCACGCCGCGCGGCTTGTCGCGACGCTCGAAGAGCACCCGGAATGCCATTCGCTGGGGCTGGAGAAGGACTTCGGCGAGACCCGCATCCAGGGGCTGCGCGAGCTGGACCGGCCGGCCTGGTACTGGCCGGTGCGCTGAACCGCTACAGGCGGCCGATCTGTTGCGGCGACAACGGTACCTGGCAGCGGGTGGCGGTGCGTGGGTCGAGGTAGTCCCTGAGGAGCGGTGCCATGCCCTTGAGTACCTGCACTGGCAGGGCCGAGGTGAACTTGAACTGGCTCGACTCGCTGCCGTCGACGTAGGCGGTGAGGGTACCGAAGTGCCGCGGGCCGATGTAGAAGACGAAAGTGGCGGTGCGGTTCAGTGCCTTCGAACTGCGCACGTGGCCGCCGGCGCTGAAGGTCTGCAGGCGGTTGTCGCCGGTGCCGGTCTTGCCGCCCATCACCAGTGGCGCGCCGTCCGGACGGCTGAAGGTGCCTTGCAGGCGCCGCGCGGTGCCGGCGTCGACCACCTGGGACAGCGCGTTGCGCAGGGTCGTGGAGACCTCCGAGGTCATCACCCGCTGGCCGAGGGTGGCTTCCGGGGCGAAGCGCGTCTCGTAGGGCGTACCCAGGGCGAAGTCGAGGTGCTCCAGGCGCAGGGTCGGCATGCGCACGCCATCGTTGACGATGATCCCCATCAGTTCGGCCAGCGCCGCCGGGCGGTCGCCGGAGCTGCCCAGGGCGGTGGCGTAGGAGGGCACCAGGTGATCGAAGGGATAGCCGAGTTTCTTCCATTGCTGGTGCAGGTCGAGGAAGGCCTCCACCTCCAGCAGGATGCGGATGCGCTTGTCGCGGGCGTTCTTGTGCCGCGACTTGAACAGCCAGCCGTAGACCTCCTTGCGCTCGGCGCCGCTGGCCGCCACCGCCTCGCCGAAGGTCGCCTGCGGCTGCTTCTGCAGATAGCCGAGCAGCCATAGCTCCAGCGGGTGCACGCGGGCGACGTAGCCCTGGTCGTTGAGGTTGAACTTGCCCGGGCCGTAGCGCTCGTACAGCTCGGCGGCGCGCTTGTCGGTCAGGCTGCCGCGGGGCAGGCGTTCGCGGAGGAAGGCGCTGAAGCTCGCCAGGTCGGCCTGTGGCTGCAGGTAGCGGTGGATCGCGGCCAGCCGCACCGGCCAGGGACGCAGGCCGTCGAGGAAGGTCTCCAGGCGCTGGTTGGCGTCCTTGTCGCGGTACTTGACCCAGAAGCGGCGCAGGTAGACCTGGCTTTCCTTGTCGACGAAACGGTCGAGGTAGTCGGCGCGGCGCGGGTCCTTGTCGTCGGCCAGCAACTGCACCTTGCTCCCGGCGTTCTGGTAGATATCGTGGCGGATCAGGTCGCGCAGCAGGCGCACGAAGGGCAGGTTGATCGATTCGCGCAGGGCTTCCAGCAGCATCGGCCGGCGGCCGTTGTCTTCCTTGCGGAAGTTGTTGAAGGTGTGCAGCCCGCCGCCGGTGAAGAAGCTCTCGTAGGGGCTGGCCGAATAGCGCCGTTCCATGGCCGCCTGGAGCATCGCGGAAAGATCGCGGTCGCGGCTGGCGACCAGGTAGTCGATGCCCCAGCGGAGGATGAAATCGAGCGGCTCCACTTCCACCTTGCGCAGCTCGGCGACGCTCATGCCGCCATAGTCGCGGTGGATCTGCGCGACGGTCTCCAGGTAGCTGGCCAGCACCCGTAGCTTGGCGGTGGAGCCCAACTCCAGCTTGCTGCCTTCGTTGATGTCGAAGGGCTGGTCGGTGTTGTCGGTCTGCACCCGCACCTGGTTGCCGCTCGGCGTACGTTCGAACAGGGTGAAGCTGTAGCGTACCGAGCGGGTCGAGGTCGGGGTCAGCAGGCGTTCGCCGATCAGCCCGAGCTGGGCGGCGTAGTCCGGGTCGGCGAGTTTCTGCAAGTAGGCGGTGACGCTTTCCTGCAACTCGTGCTGGAGGGTGGTATTGGCCCGCAGGTCGAGACGGTCGAGGTCGTACAGTGGCACGCCGAGCATCCCGGCCAGGCGGGTGCGAGCCAGGGTCACGCCCTTGTTGGTCGGCAGCGGTTGCACCGTCGGCTGGCTGCGTGGGTCGCGGAACGCCAGCTTCTGCGCCAGCGCCGCATCGCGTAACGGCGCCTCGATGACGCCGGCCTGGGTCAGGACCCGCAGGTGGCTGTCGGTCATCCGGTCCAGCTCGTCGCGGCCGCGCGGCGCCAGATAGAAGGAAGGCCGGCGGTGGGCGATCATCAGCGCCAGCACCTGGCGCAGGGCCAGGCCCTGGGCGGCGAGTCCGGCCTTGCCGTCGAGTGCCTCGCCGACCTGCCGGTAGTCGGCGCCGTACCAGACCCACAGGCCATCGGCCAGGCCGGTGACCTCGCCGTAGCCCGGCGCCGCCGACAGTGGCACCGAGTTGAGGTAGGTGAGCACGATGTCCTGGCGCGCAGCGAAGTTGGCCGGGCCTTCGCGATAGCTGCGTACGCTGGCCGAGAGCATCTGCCGCAGCTTGTCGCCGATGCTGCCGGTGCGCCCTTCGGCAGAGTGGCGGTATTTCTCGATCTGGGTCGCCAGGGTGCTGCCGCCGGAGGAGTGCGCGCTGAAGCCGAGCATCTTGCCGACCTGCGACAGCGCCGCCTGGGTGAAGCGACCCCAGTCCACCGCCGGGTTGAGGTAGGGGCGTTCGTGATCGAGCAGGTCGCGGTTCTCGATGAACAGCAGGCTCTGCACCACCAGCGGCGGCAGGCTGGCGAAGTTCGCGTAGCGCCGTTGCGGATAGCGGAAGTCGTAGATCGGCACGCCGCGGCAATCGGCGATGTCCAGCCCGGCCTGGGCCTTTTCCGCGTAGGGCGGGAACAGCCGGTGTTCGGCGTAGCGCATCAGTGCCGGGGAGAAGTGCGCCTGGCGGGTGATGGCGTAGTCGCGGTCGTACAGGCGCTGCATGAACGAAGGCAGCAACTGGTAGCCGAGGCGGCGGTCGAAGGGGCCGTCCGCCGGGAACAGGATGGCCTCGCTGGGACCCTGGCGCACCTCGTAGTCCAGGGTCGCGGCATAGCGTGCCAGCTCGCGTGCCTGCAGCCGCGAGGTGTGCGCTTCGTGAAGTACCACGATGCCCACCGCGGCGAGGATCGGCAAGGCGAAGCCGATCAGCATCAGGCGTTGGCGGAGACGGCTTTTTCGAGGAGAAGCGGAGGCAGGGAGACTGCAGGGTTGCAGCTCGGAAGGGTCGTTCGTGGATCGTTCTGATGCACCCATGCTCGCACCGCCTGTAGCTGCGCAATTCATCCGCACCTGGGGGGAAGTCTAGTTGTCCCGCTGCAACCCTGCTGTCATTCGTGCAAGGAAAATCTCCCCGGCGGCAATCGGACGACCGAGGATTGGAGCGGCGTGGCGCAGGGGTTAGAGTGTCTGTCTGAGTTCCTTGTGTTTCGGGTCCGGAATGTCGATGCGCACACTTTTCCCCCTTCTCGTCGGTGTCGTCCTGGCGGGTTTCTCCGGCCTCGCGGCGCAGGCCGCGCCGGCGCCCTTCTACAAATGGCAGAGCAAGCTCGACGGCCAGGTCGCCTGCATGCAGACCTCGCCGGGAGACGGCTGGGTCAGGCTCGACGGCCCCTACCGCGATCTCCGCTGCCGCGAACCCCTGCGCTGACCCCATGCAGCGCAGCCGGCTGCTCGAGCGCAGCTGGCGCCTGCAAGGCCAGCGCGAAACCGTCCACTCCCGGCTCGGCCGGCCGCTGTCCCTGCTGCCGCGCGCGCGGCCCAGGGAGTGAATCCATTCAGCGTTGGCGGTCCTTACGCCTTTGGTCCAGTTGCCCCATCGCGGGGCATGACGGCCTTGAAATCTTGTGTAAAACTCCGGCCCGACCTCAGTTGTAGTCGACTCCCGCAATGCCCACGTTCGCTCCACGAGAGCGGACAGCCTCTTCCGGTGTGCAGTCCTGGAACCTATGACGCCCCGTCGTCGCCCGCTGTGCGGTATCGCGCAGGGGCCGCGCCGTTGGCGAAATCCGCTTCCCTACCCCGACCGCACGAGCGAGTCCGCAACTGATCTATCTCAATAACAAAATGAGGTTGTTCCCATGTCGTCTGTCGGCGAACAGAAGGTTCAAGACGGCTCCCTGAAGCGCGAGCTCGGTGAGCGACACATCCGCCTGATGGCGCTCGGCGCCTGTATCGGCGTCGGCCTGTTCCTGGGCTCGGCGAAGGCCATCCAGATGGCCGGCCCGGCCATCATGATCTCCTACATCCTCGGCGGCCTGGCGATCCTGGTGATCATGCGCGCCCTCGGCGAGATGGCGGTACACAATCCGGTGGCCGGTTCCTTCAGCCAGTACGCCAAGGACTACCTGGGCCCGCTGGCGGGCTTCATCACCGGCTGGAACTACTGGTTCCTCTGGCTGGTGACCTGTGTCGCCGAAATCACCGCCGTCGCCGTCTACATGGGTATCTGGTTCCCCGACGTGCCGCGCTGGATCTGGGCCCTGGCGGCCCTGGCGAGCATGGGCACGATCAACCTCATCGCGGTGCGTGCCTTCGGCGAGTTCGAGTTCTGGTTCGCCCTGATCAAGATCGTCACCATCCTGGCGATGGTGGTGGTCGGCATCGGCATGATCGCCTTCGGCTTCGGCAACGACGGCATCGCCACCGGCATCTCCAACCTCTGGGCCCACGGCGGCTTCATGCCCAATGGCATCCAGGGCGTGCTGATGTCGCTGCAGATGGTGATGTTCGCCTACCTCGGGGTGGAAATGATCGGCCTCACCGCCGGCGAAGCGCGTAACCCGACCAAGACCATTCCCAGCGCGATCAACTCGGTGTTCTGGCGCATCCTGCTGTTCTATGTCGGCTCGCTGTTCGTGATCATGTCGCTCTATCCGTGGAACGAGATCGGCACCCAGGGCAGCCCCTTCGTGATGACCTTCGAGCGCATGGGCATCAAGACCGCCGCCGGGATCATCAACTTCGTGGTGATCACCGCCGCACTGTCGTCCTGCAATGGCGGCATCTTCAGTACCGGGCGCATGCTCTACAGCCTGGCCCAGCATCGCCAGGCCCCGGCCTTCTTCGGCAAGGCCTCGCGCAGCGGCGTACCGCGCCGGGCGCTAATCCTGTCGATCCTGGCGCTGCTGCTGGGCGTGTTGCTGAACTACCTGGTGCCGGAGAAGGTATTCGTCTGGGTGACTTCCATCGCCACCTTCGGCGCGATCTGGACCTGGGCGATGATCCTGCTGGCCCAGTTGCGCTTCCGCAAGACGCTCAGCCCGGCCGAGTGCGACAAGCTGCAATACCGCATGTGGCTGTACCCGGTCAGTTCCTACCTGGCGCTGGCGTTCCTGGTGATGGTGGTGGTGCTGATGGCCTTCTTCGAGGACACCCGCATCGCCCTCTACATCGGCCCGCCGTTCATCCTGCTGCTGACCGTCCTGTACTACGCCTTCAACCTGGCGCCGAAGGAGCCTGCCGGCACCGGCTCGGTAAGCCGCGCGGCGTCCTGAGCGGTGTAGCGCCGGAAAAGAAAAGGGGCCTCGGACGAGGCCCTTTTTTCGTTGCGCCGATATCCGGTCCGGTGCATCCGGCGGATAATGCCGTTGGCGTTATTCGCCCTACCCAGGCTGGGGCATCAGCCCGCCAGCATGCTCAGCATCACCGCCGCCAGCAGGCCGACGTACACCCGTGCATGCAGCGCATCGGGAATCCGCCCGATCAGCGGGGTCGCCAGGCGGATGCCGAGCCAGCCGCCGCCGGCCAGGGTGGCGAAGGCCAGCAGGTCGATGTAGCCGACGAAGCCTCGGCCCAGGCCTTGCTCCTGGTAGCCGGCCAGGACCAGGTAGGTAAGGGTGCCGCCAAGAGCCACCGGCAGGCTCAGCGGGTTGGCCATGGAGGTCGCCTGGGTCATGCTCAGCCCGCAGCGGCGCAGCAGTGGTACGGTCATCACGCTGCCTCCGACGCCGAGGAAGGTGGCGATCGCACCGATCAGCGTTCCGCCCAGGCGCGTCTCGCCGACGCCCAGCGGCCGCGCCTGGCGCTCCTCGGCGCGGCTGAGGAAGCCGCGACGCAACAGGCAGTCGAGGATGGTGATGGCGAGGTAGGCGACGAAGGCCAGGCGAATGAAGTCGCCGCTGGCCAGGCCGACCAGCGCCGCGCCAAGCACCGCGCCGATACCGATGTACGCGCCCAGCGGCCAGACATAGGCGCGCAGCAGGCTGCCGGCGCGCCGGTGGCGATAGGTGGCGAGGGCGGCGTTGACGATCATCACGCAGGTCGAGGTGGCCACCGCGACCTGCATGGCCGCCTGGGCCAGCGGGTCGTCGGCGGCGCGACCGAGTTGCAGCAGGTGATAGAGCAGCGGCACCACCACGAAGCCGCCGCCAAAGCCGAACAACACGGCGCTGACCCCGGTGAGGCAGCCGCAGAGAAAGAGCAGGAGATAGAACATGGCGGGTTTCCGGAGCGAGAGCGGAAGGCCAGCTTAGGCGTCCCGGGACTGGCCCGCTTCGCGAGGTTGGCCAATACTATTCGTGTTTCGGCCAGGTGCTTCGACCATGCGCAACGCTTCCATCGAGCAGTACGACGCCACGCCCCGGGCCGTGGTGGCCATGGGTACCGACTATCCCGACGGCTACCTGCTGCCGCGCCATCGGCATCGTCGCGCGCAATTGCTGTACGGTGCCAGCGGGGTGATGCAGGTGCGTACCGGCGACGCCGGTTGGGTGGTGCCGCCACAGCGCGCAGTGTGGATTCCGCCGGGCGTCGAGCACGAGGTGCGAATGCTCGGGGTGAGCACCCGCAGCCTGTACATCGAGCCCGGCAGCGCCATGGCGATGCCGGCGCACTGCCAGGTGCTGGCGGTGTCGCCGCTGCTGCGGCAACTGTTGCTGGCGGCGGTGGACATGCCCCTGGAATACGACACCGAAGGTCGCGACGGCGCGTTGGCGACGCTGTTGCTCCATGAGCTGGCGGCGGCCGAGACGCTGCCGCTGCACGTGCCCTTGCCGCCCGAGCCGCGCTGGCTGGCGCTCTGCGAGGCGTTCCTCGTCGAGCCCGACATCCGCGCCAGCGCCGAACGCTGGGCCGGGTTGCTGCATACCAGCCTGCGCAGTTTCAACCGCACCTTCCGTCGCTACACCGGCCTCAGCTTCGGTGCCTGGAAGCAACGCGCCTGCGTGGTGCAGGCACTGGCGCGGCTGGCCGGCGGCGAAACGGTCACCGCCATCGCCCTGGACTGCGGCTACCAGAGCCCGGCAGCCTTCTCGACCATGTTCCGCCGGGTCCTCGGCCAGCCGCCCAGCGCCTTCCAGGCGGGCGCGCTCAGATCGCCAGGAGGTCCATGAAGCGGTTCACCGGCGTGGCTTCCAGCGATGCCTGGTGGCTGCACAGGTCGAAGATCCTCTGGCAGCGCTGCGGCGGGAAGCGCGTGGCCAGGTTGGCCTTGAACTTCTCCTGCAGCAGCGGAATGCCTTCGGCGCGCCGGCGGCGATGGCCGAGCGGGTACTCCACGGCGACCTGGCCGGTGCTGCTGCCGTCGTCGAAGAACACTTCCACGGCGTTGGCGATGGAGCGCTTGTCCGCCTCCAGGTATTCACGGCTGTAGCGCGGCTCCTCGACGATCTCCATTTTCTCGCGCAAGCGGTCGATCAGCGGGTGGGCGGCGTGGAAGGCGTCCTCGTAGTGCTCGGCCACCAGGTCGCCGAAGATCAGCGGCACGGCGGTCATGTACTGCAGGCAATGGTCGCGGTCTGCGGGGTTGGCCAGCGGGCCGACCTTGGAAATGATGCGGATCGCCGACTCGTGGGTGGTGATGACGATGCGGCTGATCCGTTGCAGGCGGTCCTTCACCAGCGGATGCAGGCGCACGGCGGCCTCGGCGGCGGTCTGCGCGTGGAATTCGGCGGGGAAGCTGATCTTGAACAGCACGTTTTCCATCACGTAGCTGCCGTAGCCCTGGGGGAAGCTGAAGCGCCGCTTGTCCTCGGGCTTGGTCGCCAGGTCCTTGCTGGTGTGGCTGAACAGGACATCGTAGAAACCCCACTGCGGCGCGCTGAGCACGCCGGGAATGCCCATCTCGCCGCGCAAGGCGATGTCCGCCAGGCGCACGCCGCGGCTCGTCGCGTCGCCAGCGGCCCAGGACTTGCGCGAGCCGGCGTTCGGTGCGTGACGGTAGGTGCGCAGGGCCTGGCCGTCGACGAAGGCGTGGGAGAGGGCGGCCAGCAGTTGCTCGCGGTCGGCCCCCATCAGCTTGGCGCAGACGGCGGTGGACGCGACCTTGACCAGCAGCACATGGTCGAGGCCGACGCGATTGAACGAGTTCTCCAGGGCGATCACGCCCTGGATCTCGTGGGCCATGATCATCGCTTCCAGTACCTGGCGCATGCTCAGCGGCGCTTCGCCGTTGGCCAGGCGTTTCTGCGAGAGGTGGTCGGCGACGGCGAGGATGCCGCCGAGGTTGTCCGAGGGATGGCCCCACTCGGCGGCCAGCCAGGTGTCGTTGTAGTCCAGCCAGCGGACGATGCAGCCGATGTCCCAGGCGGCCTTGACCGGGTCGAGCCGGAAGGAGGTGCCCGGCACCCGCGCGCCGTGCGGGACCAGGGTGCCCTCGACCAGCGGGCCGAGGTGCTTGGTGCATTCCGGGAAGCGCAGCGCCAGCAGGCCGCAGCCGAGGGTATCCATCAGGCAGTTGCGGGCGGTGTCCAGGGCCTCCGTGGAATCGATGCGGTAGTCCAGCACGTAGTCGGCGATGTCCTGCAGGACGGCGTCGTAGTCGGGACGTTGGTTGAGATCGACGTTGGCACTCATCGCGTACTCCAGTGGTTCGTAAGTGGTGGGTTTCCTCTCGGGTCAGGCTGGTTCGGGGATGGTTTTTCTTGTCGTGGCTGCAAGACGCCCCGGCCTTTCGCGGTGGCGGAAGGCCGGGGCAAGGATAGGTCGGTTCAGAAGGCGTCGCCGGGTACGCGCACCCAGCCTTCCATGAGGATTCGCGCGCTGCGGCTCATGATCGCCTTGGTCACCGTCCATTCGCCGTTCGCCTGGCTGGCCTCGGCGCCCACTCGCAGGGTGCCGGAGGGATGGCCGAAGCGTACCGCGCTGCGTTCGCCGCCGCCGGCGGCGAGGTTCACCAGGGTGCCGGGAATGGCTGCGGCGGTGCCGATGGCCACCGCCGCGGTACCCATCATCGCGTGGTGCAGCTTGCCCATGGACAGCGCGCGGACCAGCAGGTCGATATCGCCGGCCGCCACCAGCTTGCCGCTGGCGGTGCGGTAGTCGCGGGGCGGGGCGACGAAGGCGATCTTCGGCGTATGCTGGCGGGTCGCGGCTTCCTCGGGGGTCTTGATCAGGCCCATGCGCAGGGCGCCGGCGACGCGGATCCGTTCGAAGCGCGCCAGTTGCTGCGGGTCTCCGTTGATCTCTTCGCGCAGCTCGGTGCCGCGGTAGCCGATCTCCTCGGCATTGACGAACACCGTGGGAATCCCGGCGTTGATCATGGTCGCCTTGAAGGTACCGACCCCCGGCACCTCCAGATCGTCCACCAGGTTGCCGGTGGGGAACATGGCGCCGCCGTCCTCGCCGTCGTCGGACGGGTCGAGGAACTCCAGCACGATCTCGGCCGCCGGGAAGGTCACTCCGTCCAGCTCGAAGTCGCCGGTTTCCTGGACTTGGCCGCCGCTCACCGGCACGTGGGCGATGATGGTCTTGCCGATATTGGCCTGCCAGATGCGCACCTCGCAGATGCCGTCTTCCGGTATCCGCGCCGGATCCACCAGCCCGGCGTGCAGGGCGAAGGCGCCGGCCCCGGTGGAGAGGTTGCCGCAGTTGCCGCTCCAGTCGACGAAGGGCTTGTCGATGGAGACCTGGCCGTAGAGGTAGTCGACGTCATGGCCCGGCTGGCTGCTCTTCGAGAGGATCACGCACTTGCTGGTGCTGGAGGTGGCGCCGCCCATCCCGTCGATGTGCGCGGCATAGGGGTCGGGACTGCCGATCACCCGCATGAACAGCCGGTCGCGCGCCTCGCCGGGGACCCGGCAGGATTCCGGCAGGTCTTCCAGGCGGAAGAACACGCCCTTGCTGGTGCCGCCGCGCAGGTAGGTGGCGGGGATGCGGATCTGGGGTGGGTGGGCCATGCGTCGTCGTCCTCGGCAATCGAATTCAGGGGCAGCGGCTGCGTTCGACAGCCGCTGCCGGTCGTCGGCGGATGACGCTACGCGTCGTCCGTCCTACCAGGGTGTTTCGCCGGCGCCACCAGGCGCCGGCCGCCTCCAGGAAGTCCTGGGCGAAGCGTTGCAGTACGCCGCCGGCTTCGTAGATGGAGACTTCCTCGTCGCTGTCCAGGCGGCAGGTCACCGGCACTTCGAGCCGCTCCCCGTCGCGCCGGTGGATGACCAGGGTCAGGTCGGCGCGCGGCCGGCGAGCGCCGAGCACGTCGAAGGTCTCGCTGCCGTCGATCCCCAGGGTCAGGCGGGTGGTACCCGGCTTGAACTCCAGCGGCAGCACGCCCATGCCGATCAGGTTGGTGCGGTGGATGCGCTCGAAGCCCTCGGCGACGATCGCCTCCACCCCGGCCAGGCGCACGCCCTTGGCTGCCCAGTCGCGCGAAGAACCCTGCCCGTAGTCGGCGCCGGCGACGATGATCAGCGGCTGCTTGCGCTCCATGTAGGTCTCGATGGCTTCCCACATGCGCATCACCTTGCCTTCCGGCTCGACCCGCGCCAGCGAACCCTGCTTCACGCTGCCGTCGGCGTTGCGCACCATCTCGTTGAACAGCTTCGGGTTGGCGAAGGTCGCGCGTTGTGCGGTGAGGTGGTCGCCGCGGTGGGTGGCGTAGGAGTTGAAGTCCTCCTCGGGCAGGCCCATTTTCGCCAGGTATTCGCCCGCCGCGCTGTCGGCGAGGATCGCGTTGGACGGCGACAGGTGGTCGGTGGTGATGTTGTCCGGCAGCACCGCCAGCGGGCGCATGCCGCGCAGGGTGCGTTCGCCGGCGAGGGCGCCTTCCCAGTACGGCGGGCGGCGGATGTAAGTGCTCGTCGGGCGCCAGGCGTAGAGCGGGTCGACCTTCTCGCGCTCGCCGTGGGTGATGTCGAACATCGGGATGTAGACCTGGCGGAACTGCTCGGGCTTCACCGCCGCCCTGACCACCGCGTCGATCTCCTCGTCGCTCGGCCAGAGGTCCTTCAGGCGGATCTCCTTGCCGTCCACCACGCCGAGCACGTCGCGCTCGATGTCGAAGCGGATGGTCCCGGCGATGGCGTAGGCCACCACCAGCGGCGGCGAGGCGAGGAAGGCCTGCTTGGCGTAGGGGTGGATGCGCCCGTCGAAGTTGCGGTTGCCGGAGAGCACCGCGGTGGCGTACAGGTCGCGCTCGACGATCTCCTGCTGGATCGCCGGGTCGAGGGCGCCGGACATGCCGTTGCAAGACGTGCAGGCGTAGGCCACCACGCCGAAGCCGAGGGCTTCCAGGTGCGGCAGCAGGCCGGCTTCGCGCAGGTATTCGGTGACCACCTTGGAGCCGGGTGCCAGCGAGGTCTTCACCCATGGCTTGCGGACCAGGCCGAGGCGGTCGGCGTTGCGCGCCAGCAGGCCGGCGGCGATCACGTTGCGCGGGTTGCTGGTGTTGGTGCAACTGGTGATCGCGGCGATGATCACCGCGCCGTCCGGCATCAGGCCCTCGGCTTCCTCGGCGCGGGCCCGCTCGAGGTTGCCGGCGATGCCTTTCGCCGCCAGTTCGCTGGTGGCGACCCTGGCGTGCGGATTGGACGGGCCGGCCATGTTGCGCACCACGCTGGACAGGTCGAACTTCAGTACCCGCTCGTACTCGGCGTCGACCAGGCTGTCGGCCCAGAGTCCGGCGGTGCGCGCATAGGCCTCCACCAGGGCGACCTGCTCGTCGTCGCGGCCGGTGAGGCGCAGGTAGTCGATGGTCTGCTGGTCGATGGCGAACATCGCCGCAGTGGCGCCGTATTCCGGAGCCATGTTGGAGATGGTCGCGCGGTCGCCGAGGGTCAGGCTGGAGGCGCCTTCGCCGTAGAACTCCAGGTAGGCGCCGACCACCTTCTGCTTGCGCAGGAACTCGGTCAGGGCCAGCACCACGTCGGTGGCGGTGATGCCCGGCTGGCGACGGCCGCTCAGCTCGACGCCGACGATGTCCGGCAGGCGCATCCAGGAGGCGCGGCCGAGCATCACGTTTTCCGCTTCCAGGCCGCCGACGCCGATGGCGATCACGCCCAGGGCGTCGACGTGCGGGGTATGGCTGTCGGTGCCCACGCAGGTATCGGGGAAGGCCACGCCGTCGCGCGCCTGGATCACCGGCGACATTTTCTCCAGGTTGATCTGGTGCATGATGCCGTTGCCCGGCGGGATCACGTCGACGTTGCGGAAGGCCTGCTTGGTCCAGTCGATGAAGTGGAAGCGGTCCTCGTTGCGGCGGTCCTCGATGGCGCGGTTCTTGGCGAAGGCCTCGGGGTCGTAGCCGCCGCATTCCACCGCCAGCGAGTGGTCGACGATCAGTTGCACCGGCACCACCGGGTTGACCTGGGCCGGGTCGCCGCCCTTGTCGGCGATGGCGTCGCGCAGGCCGGCGAGGTCGACCAGCGCGGTCTGCCCGAGGATGTCATGGCAGACCACCCGCGCCGGGTACCAGGGGAAGTCGAGGTCGCGCTTGCGCTCGACCAGTTGGCGCAGCGAAGCCTCCAGGGTCGCCGGGTCGCAGCGGCGCACCAGGTTCTCGGCGAGCACGCGGGAGGTATAGGGCAGCTTGGCGTAGGCGCCGGGCTGGATCGCCTCGACCGCCTCGCGGGCGTCGAAGTAGTCCAGGCGGGTGCCGGGGAGCGGTTTGCGGTGTGCGCTGTTCATGGCTCGGACTCAATCACGGGGTGTTCGGAAGCGTGTCGCTCGCGCCGTGGCGCAGCCCACGCCGGCCTTTCGAATTCTGGGTGCGGCAACCGTCCGGCGCGCTCGCGTTCGGCGCGCCGGACGGCGTGGATCAGCGTTGCTCCAGCGGCACGAACGCGCGCTGCTCGACGCCGGTGTACTCGGCGCTCGGGCGGATGATGCGGTTGTTGGCGCGCTGTTCGAAGACGTGGGCGGTCCAGCCGCTGGTCCGCGAGCAGACGAAGATCGGCGTGAACAGCTTGGTCGGGATGCCCATGAAGTGATACGCCGAGGCGTGGTAGAAGTCGGCGTTGGGGAACAGCTTCTTCTGCTCCCACATGGTCTTGTCGATGGCCTCGGAAACCGCGAACAGGACCTTGTCGCCGACCTCGTCGGCGAGCTGCTTCGACCAACCCTTGATCACTTCGTTGCGTGGGTCGGAATCCTTGTAGATGGCATGCCCGAAGCCCATGATCTTGTCCTTGCGCTCGAGCATCTTCAGCAGCTCGGCGGTGGCTTCCTGCGGCGAAGAGAAGCGTTCGATCAGTTCCATCGCCGCCTCGTTGGCGCCGCCGTGCAGCGGGCCGCGCAGCGAGCCGATGGCGCCGGTGACGCAGGAGTACAGGTCGGACAGGGTCGAGGCGCAAACCCGCGCGGTGAAGGTGGATGCGTTGAACTCATGCTCGGCGTAGAGGATCAGCGAGACGTTCATCACCTTCACGTGCAGCTCGCTGGGCTTCTTGCCGTGGAGCAGGGCGAGGAAGTGCCCGCCGATGGTCGGCTCGTCGCTGTTGCAGTCGATGCGCTGGCCTTCGTGGGTGAAGCGGTACCAGTAGGTCATGATCGCCGGGAAGGCGGCGAGCAGGCGGTCGGCGACGTCGCGCTGCTGGTCGAAGCTCAGCTCCGGTTCCAGGGTGCCGAGGACCGAGGCGCCAGTGCGCATCACGTCCATCGGGTGGGCGTCCTTGGGAATCCGTTCGAGAACTTCCTTCAGCGCCTGCGGCAGGTCGCGCTGGCCCTGGAGCTTCTTCAGGTAGGCGTCGAGCTGTTGCTTGTTCGGCAGTTCGCCGTAGAGCAGCAGGTAGGCGACTTCCTCGAAGATCGCCGCCGCCGCCAGGTCGCGGACGTCGTAGCCACGGTAGGTCAGGCCGGCGCCTGCCTGGCCGACGGTGGACAGGGCTGTCTGACCGGCCACCTGGCCACGCAGGCCGGCGCCACTCAGTACTTTTGCTTCAGCCATTGCTCTCTCCTTTCTTGAACTTTTTCTGGATGCTGCAACTCGGTTTCACGGGGTTCGCGGACCGGCGCTCAGGCGCACGCCGGGCTCGATGTTCAGGCGTTCTTCTTCTGCGCGAAGAGCGCGTCGAGCTTCTGCTCGAAGCTGTGGTAATCGATGCGATCGTACAGCTCCATGCGGGTCTGCATGGTATCGATCACATTCTTCTGGGTGCCGTCGCGACGGATCGCGGTGTAGACGTTCTCCGCCGCCTTGTTCATGGCGCGGAAGGCCGACAGCGGGTAGAGCACCAGGGACACGTCGGCGGAGGCCAGTTCGTCGGTGGTGAACAGCGGGGTGGCGCCGAACTCGGTGATGTTGGCCAGCACCGGCACCTTCACCGCGGCGGCGAACTCCTTGTACATGGCCAGTTCGGTCATGGCTTCCGGGAAGATCATGTCGGCGCCGGCCTCGACGCAGGCGCAGGCGCGGTCGATGGCGGCCTGCAGGCCTTCCACGGCCAGCGCGTCGGTGCGCGCCATGATCACGAAGGAGTCGTCGTTGCGGGCATCGACGGCGGCCTTGATGCGGTCGACCATCTCCTGCTGCGAGACGATCTCCTTGTTCGGCCTATGGCCGCAGCGCTTGGCGCCGACCTGGTCCTCGATATGCATCGCGGCGGCGCCGAACTTGATCATCGACTTCACCGTGCGGGCGACGTTGAACGCCGAGGAGCCGAAGCCGGTGTCGACGTCCACCAGCAGCGGCAGGTCGCAGACGTCGGTGATCCGGCGCACGTCGGTGAGCACGTCGTCGAGGCCGCTGATGCCCAGGTCCGGCAGGCCCAGGGAACCGGCGGCGACGCCGCCGCCGGACAGGTAGATGGCCTTGAAGCCGGCGCGCTTGGCCAGCAGGGCGTGGTTGGCGTTGATGGTGCCGACCACCTGCAGCGGGTGCTCGGTGGCCACGGCTTCGCGGAAGCGCTGGCCGGGGGTAAGGGACGTCTGGCTCATCACGGACCTCTTAGACGGTGGAGGAAGCGGAGGCGAGCTTCGCCGGCTGGGGTTCCAGCTGGCGCTCGATATTGCGGCGCGACGCACTGATGTGGCGGCGCATCAGCAGCTCGGCCAGTTCGCCGTCACGGTCGGCGATGGCGTCGAGAATGCGGTGGTGTTCGGCGAAGGCCTGGCGCGGCCGGTTCGGTGTGGTCGAGTACTGGATGCGGTACATCCGCACCAGTTGGTAGAGCTCGCCGCAGAGCATGCGGGTGAGGGTGGCGTTGCCGCTGCCCTGGATGATCCGGTAGTGGAAGTCGTAGTCGCCTTCCTGCTGGTAATAGCCGCGCCCGGCCTGGAACGCCTCGTCGCGCTCGTGGGTGTCGAGCACCCGGCGCAGTTCGTCGATCTCGGCCTGGCTCATGCGCTCGGCGGCCAGTCGGCAGGCCATGCCTTCCAGGGACTCGCGGATCTCGTAGAGCTCGATCAGCTCGGCGTGGCTCAGCGACACCACCCGCGCCCCGACATGCGGCACCCGCACCAGCAGGCGCAGGCCTTCCAGGCGGTGGATCGCCTCGCGCAGCGGGCCGCGGCTGATGCCGTAGGTGCGCGCCAGCTCCGGCTCGGAGATCTTGCTGCCCGGCGCGATCTCGCCGCTGACGATGGCGCTCTGGATCTTGCGGAAGACGTGTTCCGACAAGGTCTCGCCGTCGTCATGGGCAATCTCGAGAGGGGGCGGGTTCTGGGTCATGGTACTGGCTGTCCGGGTCGATGTGTCGACAATGTTTGCGAAAGCTACCGCCTGGATTGCGTGGGGTCAATCATTCGTCGCTTGATTGTCGACAATCGTCTAATGCATCGCTGGTCTATGCTTTCCCCTCCAGCCGCTGTGCCAGGAGAGAGTTTCGTGGGCATCTATGACCGTTACGTGTTGCCGCGCCTGATCGACTTCGCCTGCGGCATGGGCGACGTGATGAAGCAGCGTTCGCTGCTGGTGCCGCGCGCCCATGGGCGGGTGCTGGAGATCGGTCTGGGCACCGGGCTCAACCTGGGCTTCTACGACGCGGCGAAGGTGTCGGCGATCGTCGGCGTCGACCCGGCCGCGCAAATGCAGGCGCTGGCCCGCGAGCGCGCGGCGCAAATCGGCATCCCGGTGGAAATGGTCGCCCTCGAGCTTGGCGAGATCCGCGCCGAGGCGGAAAGCTTCGACACCATCGTCTGCACTTTCACCCTTTGCTCCATCGCCGCGCCGCTGCCGGCGCTGGGCGAGATGCGCCGGGTGCTGAAGCGTGGCGGCGAATTGCTGTTCTGCGAGCACGGCCGCGCGCCGGACGCCTCGGTGCTGGCCTGGCAACGACGCCTGACGCCCTGGTGGAAACCGCTGGCCGGCGGTTGCCACCTGGACCGCGACATGCCGGCCTTGCTGCGCGAGGCTGGCTTTCGCATCGACGAGCTGGAGCAAGGCTACCTGCCGGGGCCGCGGCCGATGACCTACGTCTACCGCGGCGTCGCGCGCTGAATCCGGGCGGCGCTCAGAGCGCCTTGGGCAAGGGCGCGAACAGCGCGTCGATATCGGCCTCGTCGAGCTTCCAGCCGTCGCCGTTGCCTTCGCTGAACAGGCCGTCGGCGAGGGCGGCCTTTTCCTGCTGCAAGTGCTGGATCTTCTCTTCCACCGTGCCGCGGGCGATCAGCCGGTAGACGAACACCGGCTTGTCCTGGCCGATGCGGTAGGCGCGGTCGCTGGCCTGGTTCTCCACCGCCGGGTTCCACCAGGGATCGTAGTGGATCACGGTGTCCGCCGCGGTCAGGTTGAGGCCGACCCCGCCTGCCTTCAAGCTGATCAGGAACACCGGCACCTTGCCGCTCTGGAAGCGCTGTACCGGGGCGCGGCGGTCGCGGGTCTCGCCGGTCAGCAGGACGTAGTCGACGCCGCGCTGGCGCAGGGCGTCCTCGATCAGCGCGAGCATCGAGGTGAACTGCGAGAACAGCAGGACCCGGCGACCCTCGGCGATCAGTTCGTCGAGCATGTCGAGCAGGTAGGCCAGCTTGCCCGAGCTGAGCGCCCGGCCGCTGCGCGCGCCGTCTTCCTGGCGTTGCAGCAGGCGCGTGTCGCAGCAGACCTGGCGCAGCTTGAGCAGCGCCTCGAGGATCACGATGCGGCTGCGCGCCAGGCCGCGCCGGGCGATCTCCTCGCGGACCTTGCGGTCCAGCGCCAGGCGCACGGTCTCGTAGAGTTCGCGTTGCGCCTCGCTGAGTTCGACGAACTGGGTGAACTCGCTCTTCGGCGGCAGTTCCGAGGCCACCTGTTCCTTGGTCCGTCGCAGCAGGAACGGCCGCAGGCGCGCGGCCAGGTGGCTGAGGCGTGCCTCGTCGCCGTGCTTCTCGATCGGCGTGCGGTAGTCCTGGGCGAACTGGCGGGCGTCGCCGAGCCAGCCGGGCATCAGGAAATGGAACAGCGACCAGAGTTCGCCGAGGTGGTTCTCCAGCGGCGTGCCGGTCAGGCACAGGCGATGCCGTGCCGCCAGCTCGCGGGCGGCGACGGCGGCCTTGGTGGTGGCGTTCTTGATGTTCTGCGCCTCGTCGAGGATCAGCAGGTGGAACCGCCGCTTGCCCAGCTCGGCGGCGTCGCGTGGCAGCAGGGCATAGGTGGTCAGCACCAGGTCGTGCTCGTCGATGTGGGCGAAGTCACGGCGCCGGCCGGCGCCGTGCAGGGCCAGCACGCGCAGATCGGGGGCGAAGCGCTCGGCCTCGTCCAGCCAGTTGGGGATCAGGCTGGTGGGCATCACCACCAGCGCCGGCGTGTCGAGCCGCCCGGCCTGCTTTTCCAGGAGCACGTGGGCCAGCGACTGCAAGGTCTTGCCCAGCCCCATGTCGTCGGCCAGCACGCCGCCGCTGTCGAGTTCGCGCAGGGTCTGCATCCAGCTCAGGCCTTCGAGCTGGTAGGGCCGCAGTTCGGCGCGCAGGCCTTGCGGCGGGGTCGCCGGACGAGCCTGGAAACTGCGTAGGCGGCGGGCGAAGTCGCGCAGGTTGTCGCCGCCTTCCCAGGCCAGCGGCAACTCGTCGAGATCGGCCAGGCGCGCCGCGTCCGGCGCGCCCAGGCGCAGCTTGCGCTGCGGTTCGGGGTCGCCCAGGTAGAAGTCGGAAAGCGTCGCCAGCACCGGCTTCAGGCGGCCGAAGGGCAGCGCCACGCGCAGCGGCGGGTTGAGTTCCAGGCGCAGCACCAGTTGCTCTTCGTCGGCGTGCCGGGCGAGGGCGCGCGGATCGAGCAGGGCCGGACTGCGGCGGATCAGCTCGGTCAGCGCCGGCAGCAGGCTGACCCGCTGGCCGGCGACCTGGATGCCCAGTTCCAGCTCGAACCACTGGCGGTCGTCGGCTTCCTCGACCTCGGCGTACCAGGCGTCGATGGGCGTCAGGTCGTAGGCGAAGTCGGCGCGGATGTCGATGAACCAGCCCTGCTGACGCAGGCGCGGCAGGTCGTCCTGCATGAAGTGCAGCCAGGCGTTGTCGCCGGGCAGTTCGAACATCTCGCCGGCGCTTTCCTCGAGCGCGTCGCTGCGCCGAGTCGCCGGCTTGAAGCCGAGGCGGCGCAGGGTCTCGCGGTATTCCTGCTCGTGCGCCGGACGCCGTTCGATACGCCGCTGGGCCTCCCGTGGCTCGCTGCCGGGACGCCCGGAAACCGCCTCGCCGGCATAGATGAAGGCCAGCGCCGCACGGTGCCGGGAAATGCTCTGCATGCGTCCGCTGCGCAGGTCGTAGCCGCTGTGCACGTGGCTGCCGAGGGTCAGCCGCGCATACGGCCGGGCCGGGTCGATGGCCAGGCTGAGCTGGGTGTCTGGGGCGGAGGGTGAAGTCATCCGGTATGTCCTTCGGCGAAACCAGCCGAAACCGCAAACAGCCGATATTACCAAGCTCGGCGCGCTTGCGCAGAGCGGAGATGGACGTATGGCGCGGCGGACGAATGCGACGGGATACGACCCGCACTCGTCGGACCCCGGCAATCCCTGGCGCGACGCGACCTGGCGGTCGTCCGGAGTAAGTACAAATGCGAACGTAATTGAGATACAGTCGCAAACCTTCCGAATCGACGACCGCCTCGCCACCCGCGAGCGCGGCGTCGCCGTGCCAGCCAGACGAGGTAGCGACGATGCAAGGCCCTGTTTCCACCCGGGACGCCACCCCATGACCAGCCAGGCCCTGGCCGGCGGACTGTCCGTCACCGGCCGCATCCTCGTCGCGGTCCTGCTTGGCTACGCGCTGGCCTATGCGGTCACCGCCTGCCTGAGCATCTACCTGCCGCTGCCGCGTCCCGACCGGGTCTCGTTCGGCAGCCTCGGCTGCTTCGCCGTGTGGGTCGCGGCCATCGTCTACGCCTTCGCCGCGCGCAGCGCCTGGCGCGCCTGCTGGGTGCTGGCGCTGGCCAGCCTGGCGCTGGGCGGCCTGGCCTGGCTCGGCCTCGACTACGGAGCGCGTCCATGAACCTGCGTCAATCGATGTCCGGCCTGCATACCTGGTCGGGGCTGCTGGTCAGCTGGCTGCTGTTCGTCATCGTCTTCGCCGGCAGCCTGGCCAGCTTCGACAAGGAGCTGACCCGCTGGATGCAGCCGGACCTGCACCTGCCCGGCGCGCAGTCGCTGGGCGCCGACCAGGTGCGCGACTGGTTGCGCCAGCGCGCCCCCGATGCCCATGCCTGGTGGATGCTGCCGCCGAGCGAGCGGGCGCCCTACTGGAACGCCGGCTGGGAGCCGCGCGACGGCAGCGAGTTCAAGGTCTTTCAGCTGGACGCGGTGAGCGGCCAGCCGCTGCCGAAGACAGTCGGCGGCGAGTTCTTCTTCACCCTGCACTACGACCTGCACGCCGGCATGGTCGGCCTGTACATCGTCGGCATCGCCGGGATGCTGATGCTGGTGGCGCTGGTCAGCGGGACCATCGTGCACCGGCGGATCTTCAAGGACTTCTTCACCCTGCGCCCGCAGGCGGCGCGGCAGCGCGCCTGGCTCGACGCGCACAACGTGCTGGGGGTGATCGGCCTGCCGTTCCACCTGATGATCGCCTACACCGGCCTGGTGATCTTCATCGTCTACTACATGCAGGCGGGCCTGCAGGTGGTCTACCAGAACGATGGCGAGCGCTTCTTCCATGAAGTGCAGGGCTCCTACGAACGCGAGGAAGTCGGCCGCCCGGCGGGGCCGCCGGCGTCCATCGACGGCCTGATCGTCGAGGCCGGCAAGGTCTGGGGCGACGGCGGCGCGCCGGGCTGGATCAGCGTCCACCATCCCTATGACGAGGCGGCCACCGTGGACATCCGCCGGCGCGACGCCTCGCGCATCCTCGACGACCAGCGCACGGTCAACTTCGATGCCTCCAGCGGCGAACTGCTGCATGCCCAGCCGTCCTATGCGCCCGGCTACGCCACCTACGGCTGGCTGACCGGCCTGCACATGATCCAGTGGGGCGGCCAGTTGGTGCGCTGGATGTACCTGTTGCTCGGGCTGTCCGGGGCGATGATGATCTTCGGCGGGTTGCAGGTCTGGCTGGCCAAGCGCGAGGTCCGCGGCAGTCGTGGCGTTGGTCTGGTGCGGGCGCTGAACCTGGCGGTCTGCGGCGGCCTGCCGCTGGCCAGCCTGGCGCTGCTGTGGGGCAACCGCCTGCTGCCGACGCAACTGGCCGGCCGCGACACCTGGGAGATCCGCGTGTTTTGCGCCAGTTGGGCGCTGGTCGCGCTGTGGGCCATCGTCCGCCGCAACAGCGGGACCCTCGGTCGCACGCAACTGCGCCTCGCCGCCGTGCTGGCGCTGGGCCTGCCGCTGCTCGGCCTGCTGCGTAGCCCGGAAGGCAACCTGTTGGCCAGCCTGCAGCGCGGCGACTGGGTGCTGGCCGGCGTCGACCTCAGCCTGCTGGGCCTCGGCCTGCTCTGCGCCTGGCTAGGTTGGCGACGTCGGCAAGCGTCGAGCAAGCCCGTCCGGCGACGCCTGAACGTCCAGGAGGTGGCCTGATGCTGCTGGTCTTCGGCCTCAACCTGCTGGCTTTCACCGCTCTCTGCCTGGCCATGAACCGCCACCACAAGAACCTCCTCGGCCACGAGCCGTCGGCTTCCCGGGTGCTTCTGCTACGCGGCGTGGCGCTGCTCGACCTGGGCCTGGCACTGGCCTTCTCGATCCACCGGCAGGGCGTGGAGATCGGCATCGTCTTCTGGTCCTGCCTGCTGATGCTGGCGGCCGGCACGCTGGTCCTGCTGCTCGCCTGGCGGCCACGCTGGGCATTGCCTTGCGCCGCCGGAGTGCCGTTGCTCGGCGGGGTGCTGGCGCTGCTGCGCTGAAGGGCGCGCCGCCCATCCGTGCCTCGGGGGCGGTCCGGTCCAGCGTCTATGCTGGTGGTCGTGCTTTCCCCCGGAGGTATGCGCCATGCACACGCCCGCCAGCAACACCGTCGCCAGCGTCATTCCCTGCCTGCGTTACCGCGATGCGCCGGCCGCCATCGACTGGCTGTGCCGGACCTTTGGCTTCCAGCGCAAGCTGGTGGTGCCCGGCGAGGACGGACAGGTGCTCCACGCCGAGTTGACCTACGCCAGCCCGAACGGCGCCAACGGCATGCTGATGCTCGGCTCGAGCGTCCGCGACAACGCCTACGGTCGGCTGATGCGGCACGTCGACGAAGCCGGCGGCAATACCCAGAGCCTCTACCTGGTGGTCGCCGATCCCGACGCCCTGTTCCGCAGCGCCCAGGCCGCCGGCGCCGAGATCGTCATCGACATCAAGGACGAGGACTACGGCGGTCGCGGCTTCACTTGCCGCGATCCAGAGGGCCACGTCTGGAGCTTCGGCAGCTATGATCCCTGGGCATGAGGCCCCGTCCATTCACCACAGGAGACGCTGCATGAAAACGCTCACGCTGATCGATGGCCAGGAGGTCGCCGCCATCGGCCAGGGTACCTGGCATATCGGCGAGCAGCCCGGAGAACGCAAGCGCGAGGTCGCGGCGCTGCGCGAAGGCATCGAGCTGGGGATGACGCTGATCGATACCGCCGAGATGTACGCCGAGGGCGGCGCCGAAGACGTGGTCGGCGCGGCTATCGCGGGACGCCGCGAAGAGGTCTTCCTGGTCAGCAAGGTCTACCCGCACAACGCCAGCCGCAAGGGTCTGCCGGCGGCCTGCGAGCGCAGCCTGCGCCGGCTCGGTTGCGAAACCATCGACCTCTACCTGCTGCACTGGCAGGGCCGGTATCCGCTGGAGGAAACCATCGAAGCCTTCGAGCGGTTGCGCGACCAGGGCAAGATCCTGCGCTGGGGCGTGTCCAACTTCGACCTGGGCGACATGTACGAACTGGACGGCAGCGCCTGTGCCGCCAACCAGGTGATGTACAACCTGGAGGAACGCGGTATCGAATACGACCTGCTGCCCTGGTGCCAGGAGCGCGGCATGCCGGTGATGGCCTACTGTCCGGTGGGGCAGGGCGGCAGGCTGCTACGGCACCCGGCGCTCGGCGAGATCGCCGCGCGCCACGACGCCAGCAGCGCCCAGGTCGCCCTGGCCTGGCTACTGGAGCAGGGGGTGATCGCGATCCCGAAGGCGGTGACGTCCGCTCACATTCGCCTGAATGCAGCGGCGGCCGACCTGGAACTGAGCGCCGATGACCTGCGGGCGCTCGACCAGGCGTTTCCGCCGCCTACCCGCAAGCGAAACCTGGCGATCGTCTGAGTGGAGTACGGGAGAAACGGCCTGCGCTTGTTTCCCCTGGCCGCGGGAATATGACGAAGTTGGCGAGGAAATATTTAAAAAGGAATAAGTAAATATTTATTTCCTGCGTAGGAACTTTCTTCAACTTAACCTGTACTTTTCGCTGTCCCACAAAAAAGCCCCGTCGGGGACGGGGCTTTTCCTTGCATTCGCGCTGATGCTTGCATGATTCAGGCAGCCAGTGTTTTCTTGCGAACTCGATTGATCACTTCTTCCATTTTGCCGGAGTCGTCGTACTGCTCCGGATACAGGCGCTCGCTGTGGCAGGCCACGCCATGCTGGTCAACGATGGTGAAACTGAAGTTTCCTTTACGAGTTGCCTGGATCAGGCAGTCGAACGGCGCAAATGCGGCGGTTAGGGTGCGAATTGCATCCTGAGTACGATGTTGAATAGACATATTCTTATGTTCCTTTACTTTCACGCTTATGGAGCAGCGTATATTGCAAATGTTCCCGCTCCGTGACAGTGCCAAGAAAGCTTTGTGTCGGGGGAACGTACTGGTTATGCCGGCTTTTTTCGAAAAGAGCAAGCTGGCAGTTCAGGTACTAATCAGAGGATCGATTGGCAGGAAAGTTTCCAGGCCAGGATCCTGATCAATCTGCGGGTGGTATTGCGGGACGCCGGTCTTCCCATCGGCCCTGCTTGGCAGGGGATTGCTTCAGAAGAGTGGCGACCGAAGAACCATCGGAAGGCTGTAACCCTGATGGTAGAGCCCTTTTCATCTGTGGGCCCGGTCTTGGGGTAAAGCCTGATTGACTTTCAGTTTGGTACGCAGTCCCGGATTGTATGTCTTTCGACGAAGAAAGGCCAGGACATTTTTTGAGCAGATGTCGCCCCGGCGGCGGGAATGTTTGAGCATTTGTTTCGGCGGACGCCTGCCAACCGGGCAAAGGTTATGGGCCTGGCGTCGGCGGCGCGTGGCAGGATTGCCGTTCCATCGCCGCGCCGAGGTTATCCATGCCGTCGCCCGCTCGCACGCTGCTCGTGGCCTTCGTGTCCGCCTGGTTCCTGCTGGGTGGGCTGGGCCACTTCGTCTTCACCGATTTCTTCGTCGGCATCGTCCCGCCCTACGTGCCCTGGCCGCTGGCGGCGGTGTGGGTCAGCGGGGTCTTCGAACTGCTCGGCGCCGCCGCCCTGCTGGTGCCGGCATGGCGCCGGCTGGCGGCGTGCGGGCTGTTCATCCTGACCCTCTGCGTGACCCCGGCCAACCTCTACATGTGGCAGCACCCCGACCTGTTCCCATCCTTCCCGCCGACGCTGCTGGCCGCTCGCCTGGCGCTGCAGGCGTTCCTCCTCGGCTGCATCCTGGCGCTGATGCTGGCGCGGGACGAGGCGCCGCTGGCACGACGCTAGGCGCAGGCGAAAAAAAGCCACTGTGCGGGGGTGGACAGTGGCCGGGAATGCCAGGAGATGGAGGAGCAATCGGACCTGGCGTGGATAGAGTAGTAGTCACTCTGGCGAGGGTCTGTATGGCTATTGGTGAACTTTGTGAAGAAGTGCAAAGTAGAGCGGCCAACGGACGAACGGTGTTGCACGCGGCGGGACGCTCGCGGTAGTTTTTTCCCATGATCACGTTTCCCGTGGTCGCCCTCGAAGCCCGGCCCCAGCGCCGGGCTTCGTCGTTTCTGCCCGCCGCGCAACCGGACGCAGCGGGCGACGACCGGTGCGAAAGGCTCTGGGGTGCGCCCGCACGGCGTCCGGCCAACTTAAAGTTCGGTTGTGCCGGGTGCTGTCATAACGCCATCGTTCAGTGGCCTCGGTGAGCCCCCGCACCCCCAGTTCGCTGGGGCTTGCCTTTGGTGTATCCCTTTTGCCCGGCCGCGTGCCGGGCTTTTTTATGCCCGGTCTTCTTCCTTCCGGTTTAGCCGGGGTCCGCGTTTCCTTGGCCGGCCCCTGAACCTCATCGCTGCATCGACGTCCCTAGCTACAGGCGAGCCTGTGGCCGGGGGCTTTCCATCATCCGCAAAAAGGTGAAAACCATGCTGACCATCGACTACAACAGCTATCGCACCACTACCCCCTACGGCAAACGCGTGCGCTTCCTGGTGCTGCACTACACCGCGCTCGACTTCGCCGCCTCGGTCAAGGCGCTGACCACCGGCGCCGCCAGTGCCCACTACCTGATCCCGGCGCCGCATGACCCCAGCTACAAGGCCGCCGGCTTCAAGGGCCAGCGCATCTTCAACCTGGTCGCCGAGGAAGACCGCGCCTGGCACGCCGGCGTCAGCGGCTGGGCGCGCCGCGACAACCTCAACGACACCTCCATCGGCATCGAGATCGTCAACCTCGCCCGCGACGACGACGGCGTGTTCACCTTCCCCGACTACGAGCGCTCGCAGATCAACGCACTCAAGCAACTGGCGAAGAACATCCTGCAGCGCTACCCGGACATGACCCCGAAGAACGTGGTCGGCCACTCCGACATCGCCGTCGGGCGCAAGTCCGACCCGGGTCCGAAGCTGCCCTGGAAGGAACTCTACGAGGCCGGTATCGGCGCCTGGTACGACGACGCCACCCGCGATCGCTATCGCGAAGGCTTCGAGCGCGACGGCCTGCCGCCGCGCGCCGACCTGCTGGAGGCGTTCCGCCTGTACGGCTATGCGCTGCCGGCGACGGTCGACGATGCCTACTTCACCAGCCTGCTGCGCGCTTTCCAGATGCATTTCCGCCCGGAGAACTACGACGGCGCGCTGGATGTGGAGACGGCGGCGATCCTCTACGCTCTGAACGAGAAATACCCGGCCTGAGCCATTAACCGCGAGCGGCCGCCCGATGCGGCGGCCGCTCCCTTGCCCACCCCCATGGAGGACTTGCCATGACTGCCGTCGCACAGGTCGTCGCCAAGGCGGAAATGCTGATCCGCCGCCCCATCGCCGAGGTCTTCGAAGCCTTCGTCGATCCGGCCATCACCGCCAGGTTCTGGTTCAGCCGCGGCGATGCCCGCCTCGAAGCCGGGAAACGGCTGCGCTGGCACTGGGACATGTACGGGGTTTCCCAGGAAATCGAAGTGAAAGACCTGCAAACGAACCGCCGCATCCTCATCGAATGGCCGAATGGCGACAGCAATCCTTCCCAGGTGGAGTGGCTGTTCGAGGAACTGCCCGGCGCCGGGACCTTCGTCAGCATCCGCAACAGCGGTTTCGTCGGCACCCCGGAAGAGGTCATCCCGCGGGTGGTAGACGCCACCGAAGGTTTCACCCTGGTGCTGGCCGGGCTCAAGGCCTGCCTGGAGCACGGCATCGCCTTGAACCTGGTGGCCGACCGTTTTCCCCGCGGTCTCGATGGCTGAGCATTGCCTGAGTGCGCGTCCCGCACCGCGCAGCGTGCCCTCAGGCAATGCTCAGCCGAACGCGAAGTCGGCCAGCAGTTGCAGGTTCAGGCCGACGATCGCCAGCGCTACCGCCCAGGCCAGCCACCGGGTCCCGGCGCCGATCGCCAGCGGGCCCATCAGGCGCCGGTCGGAAACGAACTGTAGCAGCGGGATCACTGCCAGCGGCAACTGCATCGACAGGATCACCTGGCTGAAGATCAGCAGCCGCGCGGTGCCGTCCTCGCCGTAGAGCAGGGTCACCAGCAGCACCGGCAGCACTGCGACGCCCCGGGTCAGCAGGCGCCGCGCCCAGGGCGCCAGGCGCAGGCGGAGGAAGCCCTCCATGACGATCTGCCCGGCCAGGGTGGTGGTGACCGTCGAGTTGAGGCCGGACGCGAGCAGCGCCACGGCGAACAGCAGCGAGGCGAGTTCCAGGCCGAGCAATGGCGAGAGCAGCGCGTGGGCCTGCTCGATATCGACCACTTCGGTGTGCCCGTTGCGGTGGAACACGCTGGCGGCGACGATCAGGATCGCCGCGTTGACCAGCAGCGCCAGGGTCAGCGCCAGGCTGCTGTCGGCCACCGCCCAGCGCAGCGCCTGGCGCTTGCCGGCAAGGCTGCGCGGGTAGGCGCGGCTCTGCACCAGCGAGGAATGCAGGTAGAGGTTGTGCGGCATGACGGTCGCGCCGACGATGCCGATCGCCAGGTACAGGGCAGCCGGGTCGCTGAGCACCCGCGGGCTCGGCAAGAACCCTTGGAGCACCTCGCCGAGTTCGGGACGCGAGAGCAGCAACTGTACCGCGAAGCAGGCGAAGATCAGTGTCAGCAACGCCACCACGAAGGCCTCCAGCGGCCGCTGGCCACGTCCGATCAGGACCAGCACCAGCAGCGCGTCGCCCACGCAGAGCAAGGCGCCCCAGGCCAGCGGCAGGCCGAACAGCAGCTTCAGGGCGATGGCGGTGCCGATCACCTCGGCCAGGTCGCAGGCGATGATCGCCGTCTCGCAGGCCAGCCACAGCAGGCGGCAGGTGCTCGGCGAGTAGCGTTCGCGGCAGGCCTGGGCCAGGTCCAGGCCGCTGGCGATGCCCAGGCGCGCGGATAGCGCCTGCAGCAGCATCGCCATCAGGCTGGAGAGCAGGATTACCGAGAGCAGCAGGTAGCCCAGTTGCGCGCCGCCGGCGACGTCGGTGGCCCAGTTGCCCGGGTCCATGTAGCCCACCGCGACCAGGTAGCCGGGGCCGGCGAAGGCCAGCAGGCGGCGCCACCAGTGGCCGCCGCCGGGGACTTCGACCGGCTGGGCGCGAGCGGGCTCGGCGGCCTGGGGGGCCGGGGTATCCTTCGCGGACATGACGAAGCTCCTGCCGGACGCGTGCCGGCGCTGCGCGCGCCTTTCCCGGCGCGCCGTGGCGCGCGGGTTGGGCGAGCGGTTCAGGGGGCAGGAAGGAGGAAGTCGGTCAGGCCGAGGCCGCCAGTTGCCGGTGCAGGTCCAGCAGGTCGCTGGCGATCAGGTCCCAGTCCTGCTCGGCGGCGAGGTCCTGGGACTGGCCGGGGCCGTATTCCAGCGGCCGGGCGATGAACGCGGTCTTCAGGCCGAGGGCGCGCGCGGCCTTGAGGTCGTAGTTGTGCGCCGCGCAGAGCATCACCTCCTGCGGCGGCAGGTCGAGCAGGCGGCAGGCGCCGAGGTAGACCTGCGGGTCGGGCTTGTAGTGGCCGAACAGGTCGGCGCACAGCAGCATGTCCCAGGGCAGCCCGGCGTGCCGCGCGACGTCGAGCATCAGCGCGGTGTTGCCGTTGCTCAGCGCGGCGAGCCAGTAGTCGGCCTTCAGCGCGTGCATCCCGGCGAGCGTGTCCGGCCACGGCCGCAGGCGGTGCCAGAAGCCAGTGATGCGTTGCAGCAGGGCCTCGTCCAGCGCCAGGCCGAACTCTCCGGCCAGGGCCTCGAGACTCTGCCGGTGCAACTGGTCGAGGTGCTGCCAGGGCGCCTGGCCGTTGCGTACCCGGTCCATCGCCGGCTTGTATTGCTGGCGCCAGCGGTCGGTCAGTTCCACGCAGGGCAGGGTCCCGCCGAGTTCGCGCTCCAACGCCTGGAACTGCTCGATCAGGCTGGAACGCCAGTCCACCAGGGTACCGAACACATCGAACAGGATCGCGCGCATCGTGCCTCCTCGGCCGTGGCCGTCATCGCTTCAGTGCTTCTGTGGCAGCGCGGTGGGCAGGCCGCGGCCGCTCCAGGCGGTGACCACAAGGGCTACCGCCGCCATCAGGCAGAGCGCCAGCCAGCCGGGGACGAAGCTGTGGCTGAAGTCCTTGAGCAGCCCCAGCGCCGGCGGCGCGAGAACGATCGCCAACTGGTTGATGGCCATCGCCAGGCCGAGGGCGAAGCCGGTCTTGCCGACCGGCGCGGTATCCGCCACATAGGCCACCCAGGGACCGTACCAGCCGAAGCCGAAGAAGCCCAGCCAGGCCACTACCAGGCCCATCCCCAACGGCGATTGCAGGGGCAGCAGGACCAGCGCCAGCAGGCCGAGGATCACCGCGCCGAGGCAGACCATCACCGGGAAGTAGCGCCCGGCGGGGCAGCGGTCGCTCCAGGCGGCCAGCAGGATGCGCCCGGCGACGCCGCTGCCCTGGGCGACGAACAGCAGGGTCGCGGCCATGCCGATGCCGATCTCCAGGGTCTCGTGCAGGTAGAGCACGGTGAACACCAGGATGCCGTACTGCACCGAGATCAGCGCCACCCCGGAACAGACGATGTTCTTCATCGCTGGATCGGTGATCATCGCCAGCCGCGACTTCACCACCGCGCCCAGGTCGCGTTCGGCGGGGTTCGCGCCGGGCGCGGGGGCGTCCGGCGGGGTGCGGTAGAAGAGCATGAAGGCCAGCGCGCCGAGGAACGCTACCAGGCCGCCGGCGAGGAATGCGCTGCGCCAGCCGTAGATCCCCGCCAGGTACGGCAGCAGCGCGGCGGACAGCGCGCCGCCCAGCGGCAGCCCGGCCTGGCGGATGCCCATGGCGAAGCCCAGCTGGGTCTTGGCGAACCAGCGTGACACCGACTTGCTGCCGCCCGGCTGCGCCGTGCTGTAGCCGGCGCCGACGACCACCAGGAACAGCAGGATGGTCAGGTAGTCGGTGGCCCACAGCGAGGCGCAGAGGGCCAGCGCGACGATCAGCGTGCCGAGGCCGACCACCAGCCGCTCGGAGTAGCGGTCGAGCAGCTCGCCGGCCACCAGCAGGCCGACGATCGGCACCAACTGCGCCGCCGACACCAGCAGGCCGATCTGTAGCGACGAGAGTTGCAGGTCGTTCTGGATGAACACGGCGATCGCGCCGATGCCCTGGACGAAGAAGCAGGCGCAGGCCTGGGCGAAGGTGGCGATCAGCAGGATGACCCAGCGGTAGCGCTGGGTGGGGTTCGCGGCGAGGGCGGCGGTCACTGGACGAACTCCCGTGCGAGGGTGAAGTTGGCTTCGCCGAGCGGATGCAGGCGCTGCAGCGACAGGTATTCGCCGAGGGTGCGTTCCATGCCCATGCGCTGGAAGATCCGTTCGCCGTCGAGCTCGGCCTCGGCGCCGTTGGCGCGCAGTTCGTCGAGAGCCTGGCGCAGCAACTGGCAGTTGTCGCTGAGCGTCACCTGGCCGTCATCGTCCACCGCATAGGGCGTGTCCTCCATGCCGACCCGCAGCACGTCGACCTGGCTGTCCGCCTGCGCGGCATAGGCGGCCAGCCGGCGCACCGCGCAGAGCGGGGTGCCGGCGCGAGGGCCGACGTCGAGCGGCCGGAAGTGCTGCGCGGCATGCTGCGGCATCACCGCCGCGCCGACCGTGATGCTGACCTTGCGCTTGCGCACGCCGGGTTCGCCGATATCGTACTCCAGGCTCTTGGCGCTCTCGATCACCGCGCGGAACTGCTGGTAGGTCTCCGGGAACGGCAGGCGTGGCGAGAAGCCGAACAGCAGGATCACGTTCAACTGGCCGGAACCGCCCAGGCGCAGGCGCGGGTGCTCCACGGCGAAACGGGTCATGGCGTAGCTGCGCACGTGCTGCACCCACTCCACCTCGTGGAACAGGCCGAGCTTCTGGCGCGCCTGGATGGCGTTGCGGTAGACCTGGAACTGGGTCATCGGCGAGGTCACCCCGTAGTCGGCGCCCTTGCTGGTGGAGTGGGTCTGCAACTCGGCCTTTTCCAGCGCCGTCGACGGCTGGTAGTCGCGCAGGTCGGCGAGGAAGGCCGGGCTGGAGGCATAGTCGAGGTCGAGCTTGCGCCTTTGCTTCTCCAGCTCGCAGATCACCTGCAATTCGATGGCCGCCTGGATCGTCACGAAGTGCGCACCGCCCAGGTGCAGCGGGATGGCGCAGTGGCTGACCCGCTCCCACTCGCCGAAGCGGCGGATGTTCTCCTGCACCTCGCTGCCGTTGCGGCTGGCGCCGAAGCTCAACATCAGGTCGGGGAAGCGGTTCTGCAGGGCGCGGCTGACCGCCTGGTAGATGTCGTTGTCGGTGGTCTGTTCCTGGGTCAGCGGGTTGCGCGCGTGATAGTGGTAGTAGCGGCAACCCATCTCGTAGAGCTGGCGCGCTTCGTCCAGCAGTTCGCCGGGGGCGGTGCGGATGGTGGCGCCGGTGCAGATGCTGTCGAGCAGGCGGTCGCCGGTGGCGGCGTGGTTGCGCGGGGTGAACTTGGCGCCGGTGGAGGCGCATCCGAGAATCAGGGTTTTCCGGGATCCGGTCATGGTCGTCTTTCCTCCATTCATCATTCCATTGAGGGCGGAGCGGTCCGCGGGGGACCGAAAGGCTGCCCAGGGCGTCGAAAGTCGTCGGTGTCTCAGGCAGGTGAAAGATGTCGCTGGCGGGATCGTTATGCGTTGTTCTACGAGAGGGATTTAAACCGCATGGCGGCGGCCGTGCGCGGCGCATTCGGCAACGCTCGTTGCCGCCGGCACAAAGACCTTGCGCAAATCGCCCGGCGTTGCGCCAACCGCTGGCACGGCGGCGCAACGTTGCCATTCGCGCAAGGTCGCTCAACTGGCGGCGCGCTGTCGCAGGCAATCCTCCAGGGCCTCGCCGAGGCGCTCGATCTCGCTGTCGTCGGTCAGGTAGTGCGGAGTCAGGCGCAGTACCCCCGGCAGCGCCTGCTCGCGCAGCGCCCAGCGGGCATACTGCGGGCCGATGTAGGAGGCGTTCACGCCGCGCGCGTGGAGGCGCTTCAGCCATTGCTCGCCGCTCAGTTCGGGGGCCGCGTAGGTCATCAACGCGCTGGCGTGCGGCCCTTGTTCCAGCGGCGTCCAGCCGAGCCGGCGGTAGAGCTGCTGGGCGATGCGTTCGCGCAACTGGCGGTTGCGCCGGGCGATGCGCTGGACGTCGGTCTGCAACAGGTAGTCGCAACTGGCCTTGAGCGCCAGGCGCAGCCCCGGGTTGAACTCCGAGCATTCGAAGCGCCGCGCGTCATCCCGTGCCTGCAAGGCGAAGGCGTCGCTCCATTGCGCGCCGCCGACGTCCAGCCCGTCGGGCAGGGCCAGGCGCTCCAGGGCGCGTTCGCCGAGATAGAGCACGCCGAGTCCCTTTGGCCCGCGCAGCCACTTGCGTGGCGGGAACACCAGCACGTCGCAGCCGATCGCCTCCACCGCCAGCGGCAACTGGCCGACCGCATGGCTGGCATCGAGGAAGAACAGCCCGTCATGGGCGCGGATGCGCTCGGCCACGCCCTCCAGCGCGGTAGCCGCGCCATGCCCGGTGGGCACCGCGCTGAGCGACAGCAGCGGCGTCTGGCCGGGGGCGAGGTCGTGCAACTGCTCGTCGAGCCGTTGCAACAGCTGTGCGGCGTCGCCGCGTGCGTCGATCAGGCGCAGCTCCAGCCCGCGCTGCTGGCGCGCGGCGAGCAGGCACAGGCTGTTGGAACCGTATTCGTCGAAGCTGCTGATCGCCCGTATCCGTGGATGGGCGGCCAGGGCCGCGGCAAAGGCCACCGACCAGGCGCGGCTGGCGCAGTCGAGCAGGGCGATGTGCCGTGGCTGGGTGCCGAGCACTCGCGCGACGCTGTCGCGGACCGCCAGCAAGGGCTCGGCGAAATGCTCGGCGGCGCGCTGCACGCCCCAGCGCCGCTCGGCTTCCAGCCAGCTGTCGAGGGCGTCGTAGAGCACCTGCGGCGGCAGGCTGGCGGAGCCATGGGCGAAGTGCGCGTAGCTGCCCCAGGCCGGGGTCTCGCGGCGCAGGCGCAGCAGTTCGTCGGCACCGAAGGCGTCGGGGGCGGCGGGGAAGAGCGCGCTCATGGCCGCACCGCCGCGATCAGTTCCACCTCCACCGCGGCGCCGCGCGGCAGCTCGGCCACGCCGACGGCGGCGCGGGCGTGGCCGCCGCGCGCGCCGAGCACCTCGTCGAAATATTCGCTGGCGGCATCGATCACCGCCGGCTGCTGGACGAAACCCGCCGCGCTGGCGACGTAGCCGGTCACCTTGAGCAGCCGCTCGACCCGTTGCAGGCCGCCCAGCGCCTCCTCCAGCGCCTGCAGGCAGCGCGCCGCGCAGAGCCGGGCGGCCTGGCGGGCCTGTTCCAGGTCGAGTTCGCTGCCGACCTTGCCGGTCCAGCGCAGCTCGCCGTGCTGGCGCGGCAACTGGCCGCTGACGTAGGCGATGCCGGCGTGGAGCACCACCGGCTGGTAGGCGCCGCCGGCGACGATGGCCGGAGCGGGGGATGTCTGCATGGTCCTGTCCTCGTGGCGGACCCGCCCGGCCACGATGCTCGGGCGGGTCGATGGCTGGAAAAGCGCGACCTCACTACTGTGGGCCGGTTTTCCCGGTCTGTTTTGCGGGAGTCGACGAGCTGCTTGCCAAATCGGCAAAACAAACCGAACTTTAGCCTTGCAACAGGCACCGCCGCGCGAAGTAGACTGAAAACGCCCGACCGTTGAGGAACGCGCAACGATGATCGACCTGGTGATGCTCAAGGACTTCCTCGTCCTCTGTCGGATCAAGAGCTTCAGCCGTGCGGCGCAGGAGTGCCATGTCTCCGTGTCCGGGCTCAGCCGGCGTATCCAGACCCTGGAACAGTGGCTCGGCGCGCCGGTGTTCGAGCGCCACAAGCACGCCCTCGAACTGACCGAGGCCGGCCGCCAGTTGCAAGGCGTGGCGCAGGACGCGGTGCGCGCCCTGGACAACCTGCGCCAGTCGATCCGCGAGCGCGACGAAGACGCCCAGCGGCGCATTCGTTTCTGCGCCCCGCACATCCTCTCCTCGGTGTTCTTCCCGCACTGGATTCCGCGCCTGCAGGCGGACTTCCGCAGCGCCAAGTTCAGCGTCGACTGCGATTACCTGCCGCAATGCCTGTCGCGCCTGCGCGACGGCTCGGTGGACTACGTGGTGGCGTTGCTCGACGAAGGCGAGGCGGTGTCGCGCCGCCTGGGCATCGACAGCGAAGCCGAGTTCCAGCGCCTGGAGCTTGGCCACGAACAACTGGTGGCGGTCTGCGCGCCGGACGCCGCCGGCCAGCCGCTGTTCAATCTCGACCGCCTGCAGACCGAAGCGCTGTCGTTCCTCGGCTACTCCGAGGAATGCCACCTGGGCTGGGCCCTGGAACCGCTGCTGCGCGACAGCGGCCTGTTCCTCCAGCGCCATCACAGTTCCAGCCAGACCGAGGGGCTGCGCTTCTTCGCCCAGTCGCGCCTGGGCGTCGCCTGGCTGCCGCATACCCTGGTCCGCGAGGACCTCGCCAGCCGTCGCCTGGTGCGCGCCGGCGGCCAGCGCTTCGACGTGCCGTTGCGCTACACCCTGATCCGTCGCCGCCTGCCGCTACCCGGCGAGGCCGAACGCCTGTGGACCTTCCTCGGCGAGCTGGCGCGCCCGGCGCCGCGCTACGCGGTGGTCGGCGCGGCCTCCTGAGCCGCCGTCTCGGCCAGCAGGGCGCGGCGGAATTCACCGACCAGGTCGTCCTGCGCCGAACCGCTGCGGCTGACCATCACCAGCTCGCGCTGGAATTCCAGCGCGCCCAGTTCGATCACCCGTACCCGCGCCGGCTCGCGTAGCCACAGCCCGGCCCGGGGCAGCAGCGCCACGCCGAGACCGTTCTCCACCATCCGCGCGATCGCGTCGATCTCATCCAGCTCCATCACCTGGCGTGGTCTGAGCTGTTGCGCCTCGAGGAAATCGCCCACCAGGCGACCGCCGAAGGACACATGGTCGTAGCGGATGAACGGTTGCGTGCGCAGCAATTCCAGCGCATCCGTCGCAGTGCATTGCGGCGGCGCGATCAGCACGAACGGCTGGCGCTCGACCCGTTGCGCGGAGAGCCCGCGCGGCAGGTTGAACGGCGGGCGGATGAGGATCGCCAGGTCCAGTTCGGCGGCGTCCACCTGGTCCAGCAGGTGCAGCGAGACGCCCGGCACCACCTGCGGCTCGATGTGCGGCGCCTGTTCGGCGAGGCGCTTGAGCACCTCCGGCAGCAGCCCGGTCTGCGCCGTGTTCACCGCGCCGATGCGCAGGCGCCCGCGCGGGCTGTCGCCTTGGCCGATGCCGTCGAACAGCGCGAGGATCTGCTCGGCCGTACGCACTGCCTGCCGCCCGGCCTCGTTCAGGTGCGCCGCGCGCGGCGTGCGCTGGAACAGCTCGACGCCGACGCTGCGTTCCAGCGCACGGATCTGCGCGCTCACCGCCGACTGCGTCAGCCCCACCTGTTCCCCCGCCGCGGCGAAGGAGCCCCGGCGCGCCACGGCGACCAGGGTGCGGAGTTCGCGGATCATCCAAGCCTCGAAAAAAGTGTTGCTCAGGCGAAATATTATGCGCTTTCCATCGAAATCGGCACGGCAAATAATCCCGGCACACCCACAGAGGAACCGCGCCATGAGCCTGATGCCCTTCCACCTCGCCATCCCCGTCCACGACCTGCCCGCCGCCCGGCGCTTTTATGGCGAAGTCTTCGGCCTGAGCGAAGGCCGCTCCGCCGAGCACTGGGTCGACTTCGACTTCTTCGGCCACCAGTTGGTCATCCACCAGCACCCGCAGACCGACTCCCAGCGCCACGCCGGCAGCAACCCGGTGGACGGCCACGACGTGCCGGTGCCGCACTTCGGCGTGGTCCTCGCCTGGGACGACTGGCACGCCCTGGCCGAACGCCTGCAGCAGCGCGGCACCCGCTTCGTGATCGAGCCCTACATCCGCTTCAAGGGCCAGGTCGGCGAGCAGGCCACGCTGTTTCTCTTCGACCCCTGCGGCAACGCGCTGGAGTTCAAGAGCTTCCGCGACATGGACCAGTTGTTCGCCAAGTGAGATTGCCGGCGCTCCGCCTGGAGGCTGCGCTTACTGCGCGCAGTCCGTGCAGAACTCCAGCGCCGCGCAGCTGGACTGCTCATCCGGCAGGATCGACGTCGCGCACTCTTTCTTGCGCACCACGCTCCCCAGCGGCGCCAGCTTGAACCGCTCCGGCGGCGGGCTGGCCGGCTTTGCGCTTGTCGTCCCGTCGAGGTCGGGCTTGAAGGCGTGTTCAAGGTCGCCCAGGCGTTCGTCCAGGGTGGCGGAGGAGGCGAGGGCGGGCGTCAGGGCCAGGATGAGCAGGAGAACGCGGTAGGGCATAGGGTTTCCGGTGTGGGTGGCGATGCGCTGGAGCCGGGCACGGCATCCCCGCATGACGAGGAATCGAAGCGGCCATTCAAGGCGATTGCGTGTTGGCGATGGGATGCGCTCGCCCTCTGTTTGGCATTTTGTGAAGCGCTTCGCACCTTGCCCGGGCGGCGCTTTGTCCGGGCAAAACCGTCACCGCACAGTCCCCTTCCACCTTCATCCCCCTGCGACGCACCTCGCAATGCAACCAGCATCCCGGCTGCGCCACCCTCTACCTAGACTGCAGCGCAGCCAGCGAAGATCTGTTCGACACCGCCCGCACCCGTCTGGAGTCGGCGATCGGAACGCTGAGCGTCCTCGACCTGCTCGACGAAACCGAAGACCGGCGAAAGCACCGCCGCATCACCGGCTCCTTGCTGTCGTTGCTCAGCGACGCCCTGTCGCTGTTCGAGGCGGAATACGCACGCAGACAACGATAACCGACGGAGGCGGTGCCCCCCGGCGAGGCCGGGGGTTAGAGGAGTCTCTATGTGAGCCGGTATGTTCATTGAGCCGAATTCACACAGGCCTTAACTATGAGCGTCTGTGCCGTACTATCCGCCTTGTCTGGCTAGGCTGTTGTGGTGAATTGGGCATACCTTTTCGCTACATGCCTGACGGTCTCTCAAATGGGTATTGAGGTTTGAGAGGGCTGAGCTCCAAGAAGCAATGCTGTGTTGACGAGTTTCCTGAGTCCAATCGCTCTTGATTTCGCTGCTGGATCCTAGGTGGGCTAGGTCTGGGGTCTATTCGGCTAATACGGGCTGCTGGGGATCAGCTGCCAGACTCAAGTGCTCTAGTCTCCAGCGCTTAAGCTGCTTGAACTGTTGGTAGGTTAGTACCGACTCCGATACCGCGTCACAAGATCGCAGCTCAATGTGTTGCCACGTACTCGTGGGGGAAAACAGTTTTTCCTTAAATGCCTGGGTGATGGTGGCAGCTGCACTTTCTGCGGCTTTCTCCGCTTCTTCGAAGTTGGGATCGGCTGAGTGCATGATAATTATATCAAGGGTATAGGTGTCGTCCGCTCCGTTGCGGTTGATTTCTACCCCTTCGTCCACATCGAAGAATACGCCGGCAATGAGATCGCCATGAGGCTTCACAGCCTTAGATATCCGCTCGTGAAGTTTGAAGTCCTTTGAGGTCAGGCGCCGTTCGAATTCGTCTGGGAATGCGGACCGTCGGTAGCGGCTGGCCAGCCACATTTGAAAGACGGCATGGCACTCTGGGCTCAGTGTGGCCCCTGAGCGGGGGGCATGCCTGTTTAGCTCAAGCTTGCCGACTTTCGACTTTGCTGTTGCTTCGAACTCCGCCCAGAAAGTATCGGCACCCGTGAACTCAATATGCAGCTTGCGGGCGTTCTTCGCGTGGGTGCTGTTGCCGTCTTTCTCGAGAGCAAGGCGTCCTATGACAACCTCAATATCTGGTTCTTTCTCAGGGGATTGCGCAAGGTCGCAATCGTGGCTGGCTACTATGACGAGTGTTCGTTCGGGAGATTCCGGGTGGTGAAGCCCCAGGGCTTCCACCGCATCACTAGCAAGGAGAAGCCCCTGGCGCCATAAGGTTTCGTTACGGTTCCACTCCGCCATTTATCAACCTCAGGAAAGATCGTTGGAGGCTGGTAAGTCGAAATCTGCGCTTGCTGGTGTCTTTGCCCTGGTTGCGAATCGGGCATTCATGCGTTCGCGCTGAGCAGTTTCACGCTTGTGAATCTGTATCAGCATGAGTGCGGCGTCCCGGGCAGACTCTCCAGCCTGAGCCATTTGTAGTAGTGTGCGGCCATTGGCAAATTTGCGCTTCAGAAGAGAAGCTGAGATTGGTATGCCTTCATGAGCCAATACGTCTGCAGCTTGAGCAAGGTCATGAAGCTTTGCGGCATTCTCCTCTGCAACGGGCTCTCCATTGAGCCAGTTGTAGATAGATTGCCGCGACACGTTGAGTGTGGCTGCTAGGTCGGAGACGGCTGGGTTCAATACCTCACGGATGCGCAGCAGGCTCCCGCTAGGTGTTCGAGAGACTTTGGTTTCTGCAACCTCCGCTGCACGGGTCACGTGCTGGGCACTTTTAGCGCTCTGTTGTAGGTGCTCGGGTAACAGCTCTCCTCCGGTGCCGATGCCTGCAATCGCCACACCGGCAAAGGCCATCCATCCCGCAAGGCGAACCAATGTGGAAGTCGATCCGGTTGAAGTTGGCCGCTCGGCAAACCAGCCACCGTATGGCATCGCTGCGTTCATTGTGTCCTCCTTTTATGCCCAAGAGGCCCAGGCGTGGTCAGTGATTGTCGCTTTGAAGGCTTTGGCGACTTCGTCATGGAGCGCGATGAGTTGTGCTCTAACCTTCTCTAAGTCGAAAGCCTCCCGCAGATTGATGGATGCATCGCTATCGATGATGGCATGCAGGCCTTCGCGCTGTGTAAAGCGAGGATCAATTGCCGGTGCTGAGCCGGCAAGCTCCATGGGAAGGCCGACATGCCCGTGGCGAATGAGGACTCGCGAAACTAACTGTCCTGCTCCAGTCGAGAGCACGCTTTCGCTTAGCGAGTGTTGAAGTGTGCCGTCTATTCGGGTCGCAAGGCCTAGCACCTCAGGTATGAGGAAGTCCTGTAGTGTTTCCCCGTCGGCGGGCTGAACAGCGTCCAGATAGCGCAGGCCTATGCGTGCAACAAAGTCCAAGCGCAAGGCCTCATTCAGTATGCCCAGCCCCTTCAAAAATGACTCGGAAAAGGTTTCGTAGGTATCGTAGCTGGTGGTCTGAAGCGACAGCGAATTTGTCTCCAGTATGAATAGAGAGCGTCCACCAATATCCCCAAAACGATAGCGAGATTGCGGTGCTACAGTCGGTGGGGCCATTTGCCCTTGCTCTGTTCCGCTGAACGGCAGAACAAGCTGCTGGAAGACTTCTTTCTGATAGTCAGGAAAATGCGCCTCGCGCATCTTGGACTGAATGGCAGGAATGTAGCCTTCCAGGTCCAGGACTGGATTGAACTGCACTTGGACGACCGTGTAGTAGACCGGCGCGCTGGTCAGTTTCTTTCCCATGGAATCCTCGGCTTTATGCTTTACAGTCAGGTTGACACTTTACACCAAGATTGACAGTCCATCGTGTGGGGGACGTCTAAAATTTTTCTATCGATGCGCGGTGTTTGAGCTGCCGGATGCATTGCTCTCTCTGCCCTGTTGCGGAGGCGGGCTTGCTAGGCCCTAGGTCCGCCGCCTCTCGGCGGCGAGTAGGTAGGTCAGCTACTTTGGTGTATTCAGATCATCCTAGGGTGCCGGCTTCTGTGGCTCTCGATGCTCTTGCTGAGCGTTGCGCCAAATCGAGATGCAAAGTCAACTTCGTAGCTAGTAAGCCTTTGGACTGCATCCGGCACGGGTAGAAGCTTGAGTGCTGCTAGTTTCTGCTCAATCGTGGCGCCGGCATCGTAGTGCTTGCCAGCAATGGTCTCAGGTGCATGGCCGGTAATCGCATCGATTACGGTCTGATCAATCGGCTTGCCGTCGCGTTTGGCATGGCCCAGGTTCGTCTCAAGCGTATGCCGAAATGAGTAGAGACTTTTGCCGTCATGTGGCACGTGGACGCCTACCTCGACGAGATAGCCTTTGGGGCTCTCGTTGAAGAATTTGCTAGCAGCTTTCGCCCATCCTTCTTTGTTGTGGTCGGTCTCGTCGTTTCTTGGCGGTAGGTAAGTGAGTCCGTCGCCGAACAGCTTCTTCTGCTTGCTCTGGAGTTGGCTGTTTACGTAGTCGAGAAAGCCCAGCTCAATCAGGCGTGGGTGAATCGGAACCTGTCGGGCCTCCTCGGTCTTAACTCGTTTGGCCTCGAAGGCTTTCGGGTCGTCTGGGCAGAAGTCGAAGCAGGGATATCCGTCAATCTCGCGAATGTCGGCAGTGTCGAGCTGGGCAATTTCGTTGGTGCGGGCGCCGGTAAAGTAGCCAATGAGGGGGAGCCAGAACCAGAAAGGGTAAGCCTTGGTTCGGTTGGCTGGTGGAGTCCCTTGGTAGATGTAGCCGGAGAAAATGCGTTCTACCTCTGCCATCGTGAATGCTTGGCCACCTCGTGTACGTGGCGTCTCACGTTTCTGCACGGGCTTGATTATCAAGTCATCCGGCCTGATGTCAGTCAGGTCAAGGTGGCGAGCGTGTTCCTGAATCTGTTTCATGGATCCGATAAGGGCGCTTACTCGCTCATGCCCGGTCATCTGTGCAGGATCGTCGGTTAGAAACTCGCTAAGCGGCGTCGGCGGATCAATTGATGCTTTGGCTCCTGCCTTCATTTTTCGAGCAGCGTCGTATGCTGCCTGCCAGTCGCTTTTCTTGAGTAGGCATACAGGCTGATGTTTTGTCAGCACAGTCATTACGCGGGCTCGCCGCTCGCGCTCCTCCAGCGTCCCGCCATGTTTGGCTTGGCCGCCCCTTGCAGAGCTATCGGCTCTGTCACGCTCTAGCTGATGCTGCCACACCTGATAAAGCGTCCAGCTAGCCATTGTGGGGTCAATGCTTGCTGCTGGTGCCGCGCTGGTGCTCGTAGGGGCGAGGCTTCGTAGTGCTAGCTCATCTCTGAGCTTTGGCAGAGCGGCCCGCAGCTCTGTCGTTTGGTAGGGGCGAGCAAGTTCAAGTAGTTGTTGCGCTGTCTGCTTAAGTTCGACCGGGATCGGGCGACCATAGGCGCCAGTTAGCAGGCGCTCTACTTCCCTGCGGCGCTGGCGGGCCTCGACTTCCTTCTCGGAAAGAATGGGCTCGGCTGGTTGGTTTTTGTCCTGCGGGCTGGAGAAATCCGGCGTCGGCTTTGTATCGGGGAGGAGTTCCATCAGCTCCTTGTAATCGGCCTCGGTCAGGCCGAGTTCATCACGCTCAACCATGTTTACTACCTTGTCAAAGACGGCTTCGTAGCGCGCGACATATTGCCGGGCACGCTTACGCGCCAGCCTTTCGCTGTCTGTTTTCAGGGTACGTCTGACTTCTCGCTGGCCATGGAGCAAGGCTCGCAATGGTCGTGGGATCACGATGCGGAAGTAGAAGGTTCCGTGTCGGTTGCGTGTGAGGTAGGAGGGGGAAGGTTTCATGCTGGGCACCGAAGCGATGCCCCACATGAGTGTCACACCTCAGTGTCACACCGGCCAGGAACGGCCGGTAGACTGAGCACAAAAGCCTGTGAAATCAAGCTTTTGTGCGGTTGATGGTGGGCCGGGGTAATCTGAAATGACTTTCTATCTGCATGAAATTTAAATAAAAAACCCGGTTAATAAATTCTGTGGAATACCATTTGGAATACCTCTTAGCTGGATTTGAACTGGAGGCACCTGACACGGCTTGGTGCAGGTCTCTAGCTTTCACGGCTCGTTAGGTCGGGCGTTCAGTGGTCAGGCGGTCTCTGAGGTCCATGTAGGCCAGCGCGCTTTTAAGGTCCTTCATTCTGGCCTCAATACGCTCGTTGATGTCGTCGTCGCTGTCAGAAGAGGGTATTCCGTCAGGGTACTTCCGCTCCCACTGGGCGAGAAGCCTCAGGTATCGCTCTACGTGTTTTAGTGCTTCGTCCCGTTGAGCGCTCATGGACGCCGTTATCTGGCCGGCAATTTTGCGCTCCCTTGAAATTGATTCCTTGAGCTGTTTTTCGTAGTTCTTCTCGGCTTCGGCCGCTTGCCCTGCCTTATCTATAAGCGCGGTGATTACGGCCGTTTCGCTTGTCTCATGCCGCTTGGCAAGATGCTTCAACCTAGAGATGGTTTCTTTGCTAAGGGTGAACGTCAGCGGCTTCCTGCCGTTGCTATCGGACCGGTACCGACGTTGCCGTACAGCGCCCTGCAGTCTGATGACAAGCTCAGGGTCATTCTTCCGGATTTTTCCGATGGCAGAAACCACGTTTTCGTAGGTTCCCAGTCGATTGGTCGGATTGGGCGCTATCGACTTTATGTACTCGGAATCGAGTCGTTGCACCAGGTAGTCAGCTGCCCACTCCCACTCACCATCCTGCCGGCGCAGCCACCTCAGCGGTTTCTCATTCTCTGACATTACATCCTCCAAAGAGGGCGACTCACGCCTAGCTAGAATTTTTGAAAATAACCGTTACGGTTGCGATATGCAAGATTTTACAAAACCGTTATTAGTAACGTTTTGATGTTTAGTCGGTTGTGTTGTGATGTGTTATATGAGTTGATATTGTTCGTATGTATGAATAATACAGGGTGTAAAAACCGTGCATTGGAGAGAAATTTGAAATGGCTCTTCTCTTCGAAAGCCTATTGGATGCAGATTCTTCTTTTTCACCTGATACTCGTTTCATATTAGAAGTCATAGCCAGAGATCCAGGGTACTGGCGAGATGCAGCGAGCAAGCGGAGCGTGAAGCCGTTTGCGAAGACGCTCCATGTGGAGGAGAAAGTCGTCTCTGCCGCGTTGAACGAGCTAGTCGATGCCGGTGTCATGAAGCGTCATGTTGTCCCACGAGCGGGAAGCGCAGGGCGGGCATCGGTTGCCTACACGCTAGGTTCGTGTCATGTGGACGCATTGATAGGGGATGACTCCTACCCTCAACATGCCGAGCTGTTACAGGTGCTGTTCTCGGGCGCGGACATGGCTTTTCCTATGCTCGGACGTGAGCCTGATGAGGGTGACGAACAAGACGAAAAAGGCGAACAAGGCGAACAAGGCGAGCAAGACGAGCAAGACGAGCAAGACGAAAAAGACGAAAAAGGAGGGGGGAAGATGGCTGCGGAGAAGCCTAAAAAGAAGAGGCATCCGCCGCCAGGTGGTCGTGGGCGGCTGAGCATCCGTAATCGTCTGCTTTTTGCGGTTTTGCTCTCTCGCTCTGATCAGTTTGGTGAGGTACAGATCGGATTCCCTGAACTGGCCCAGCTCACGGGCATGAAGCCTACGCAAGTTAAAAATCGCCTCTTTCGCCTGATGCATCTTGGGCTGATTCGTCGTTATGTGGCGGGGCTTTCGAGCAAGGTTTTCGCCTTGCGCAAAGTCAACAGCACCTACTTCCTGAATATCGATGCCCTCGGGCCGCAGGGAAGTATTGCCATACACATCGCACGTGACCCGGAGGCTAAGAGGTTTATCCATGCTGACCTTCTTCAAGGTGATTGTGCGAAAGCCATGAGGGGCGAGTCCGACGGAGTAAGGACACCCAGCAGCCTTCTCCAGCTCTTGGCTGGGCAGGAATGGGGAGTCTTTTCCCTGTTCCAACATCTGCTCTCCAGGTACGCCTCTCATCTGCTATCTCGCCACTGGCAAGATTTGGGTTCTGGGGTGCAGATTGAAGACGCGGAGCTGATGACGTCTATTAAGAAGGACTTCATCAGGGAGCCACAGCTTGGGGCGGTAAGTGAAACCGATATTGAGTCAGAGGAGGGAGCCAGCAGCGAAGCTCCGAGTAAGCTGAAAGATGGAGCAGGTGGTGATGCCGAGCAAACCTGCGAGAGCATCTACTCGCTGGCGATGGATATCGCACGTGAGTACCGGGAGCGATTTGGCCAGGCTAACTGGGTGGACTTCGAGTCGGCGGATGTTCGAATTCTTCCGGCGAAGCGGCGGACCGGATACAGAGCCATTACGCTCATGCTCCAGCCGGCGCCTGTGGATCTCGGCCGCTTCACGGTGTTTTTCGAGGGCCCTCGGGGAAGTTTGAAAGTAGGGCTGGCGAATGATGAGACCGAAATAACCCTGAAGAGTCGATTGCGGTTCGGGTTGGCCACCTTGCCGCCCAAGGCGAGAAAGGTTCGGGCGCAGTAAAAAAATCCCCGGTGTGCAGATCTTCTGAGCTAACAGAGGAGCTTGCTCATGAGGATCATCCGCCTGAAAGAAGTCATCGATTCGACCGGCCTGGCACGGTCGACCATCTACAAGTACATCGGGGAGGGTACCTTCCCGAAACCCGTCTCGCTGGGTGACCGTTGTGTCGGTTGGGTCGATAGCGAAGTGTACGACTGGATCTTGGCCAGGATCGAGGAGCGCGACTCGGTCAGTGACTCTCCCGTCCGATTTGGCCGCTTGGGTGTGGCCGGCTAATCATTAAGCATCGGCGCCATGACCGGCTGCGGCTGGTCATGGCGTTTATGCCGAATGGGCGGCAGTGTGCCTTAGCCTTCCTGGTGGGCCGTCAATGTTGCTCCTCATTGCCGGGGCCATCGGGAGGGTACGCAGTTTGATTGCTGGCTGTACCAAGATGGATGATCGATGGTTTATTTCCGGAGTAAGTGCAGAGAAGAATTTCCCGGTGTGCCCGGTGAGAAACACCCTTCGATCACGGCGTATCCGAGAGGATCCTGTGCGGTGTGGGTAATATGCTTTTACTAGCTATTCACTACCCTTGGATTTGAGCTGCTCCTGATCTTTCTGTCTCTAGATTTCTACCCATAGGCTCGGATGCCCACTACACCATAGAGCAATAGCATCTCCTGCCTGTAGGGGCTCTGGACGGCATCGAGGGGAACAGCAAGTACCTGTTGGACTGGTGCCATTTCTCAGATAACACCCAGTGTCCTGTTCTGTTATTTCTTCCGGTTACGTTTGATATTCTTCGTCTGGATGCTCGATGGCGCTTGTTGTTTTGCAAGCAGGGTAGAGGGGTTTATTGATATACCTACTAACTATCTCTATCAACCTATCCAATCCATTCACCTATTCCACAAACTATCCCTCCAATAATCTACCTCTAATCCACCCACTTCTCTTCACTCATGGCTAGCTACCACAGGAACCTAGCTACCCACTCTCCAGTTTAAAAATACCCACTCCGTACTTGGTATGCCCTAAACCAACCAGGTACACACCATGATCAATCAAACAGCAAAACACCTCTCCCAATCCGACATCGCTATCCAGATCGAACGACTCGTGAATGCAGTGATCCGTCACGATGGTCCTGCATTCAGGATCAGCTACGACGCACAGGGGGATGAGCTCATCAAGAGAACCAGGCTCTCTCGGTACTTCGATCACATTCGGCAGATGTACCACCTGGTGCATGACGAGACGTACGCCTTGAGTGAACACCTGATCGCGTTCAAGGAGGCGTGCTACGACATCGGCATTGAGTTTGGGATGTTCGGGATGACGTGCATGGACGAGAGCGAGGGAGGGCTCCTGTCAGAGGCCCAGACCTACAACTGGCTCGTGGAGAGGATCCGGGTGCACGTGCAGACCAAGTGGTTCAAGCGTGGGAAGCATGACCGTGTTTGCCGGGAGAAACGTAATCGGCAAGCCGTCACTGAATACGTAGAGCGGGTGATGGATAGCCGCTCTCGTACTGTGGTGGTGAGGGTGGATCTGTACTACCGGGAAGCAGCGCGTGCTCGCCTGAAGGTGGAGGACGTCTTCGAGGACCTGGACAGGCTGATCCGGGCCAGGGAATACGATCCGGTCTTCCAACACGAGACGGGCTACATCTGCGCAGTAGAGCAAGGGGAGGACATGGGCTATCACATCCACGCAGCCTTCTTCTTCGATGGCCGGAAGGTGCGCAGTGACTATGCCAAGGCTGAAGCCATCGGTGAACTGTGGGAGAGGACCACGAAGGGGTGGGGGTACAGCCATAGCTGCAACTATGACAAGGCACGGTACAAGGAGAGGTGTGGGGTCGGGATGTTCAGCCGTAAGGATGCAGTTGGGAGGCGCAATGTGATCAAGGCCTGCCACTACCTGATCGAGGATGGGCAGTCGTTGCGGGTGAAGCCCGTGGGGGGCAGGACGCTCCGGGTTGGTCGTATCCTTCGCGGTTACTAAGCCCTAACCCATGAGTTGCCCGGCAAGATTCGAAGTTTTCAGCCCTTTTCAAACTGCCCGTGGAAATGGGATAGAACTCCGCGCAATGTGATGCCCATTGGCTTGTACATGGGTGTCGAGTGACGCCCCTACTGACCTAGAATACCGCCTTTATGCCGACGCTATCTCCATCGGCGCCATGCTTGCCACCAGTAGACGCGTATCCCCATCGTCAAAAACGACTCGCAGAACACGATCGTCGATCCATCTGTCGATGGTTCCACTCCCGAAGATGGCATGAATTACCCGCGTTCCTTTTGCCGCGCCGAAGATGTTTTGGTTTGCTCCCATGGACGCGGGTGAGGACGGCTGTGGGCGCTTTGCATAGCGCCAGTCTTTAGAGAAGGGAAAGGTCGTGAAATAGGTATTCGCGATCTCGGGGCGGTCTACCTCTCCAAGGGCCGCGAAGCATTCTTCTTCGACAGCGGCTCCTGCATGCCGAGCCAAGGCAATATCCATCTCCCAAAGAAAGCGAGATACGGAGCTCGTTTCCGGATGCGTTTCAGTGATATCCGGGCGCTCCAGGCTCCGCTGAAACTCCGGGTCGTTGGGGTGAGCAATGAAAACCTCATCGACGGCGCGCGTGATGGCCACGTAGAACAGCCGGCGCTCTGCCTCGATTTCATCGGCGCTTAGGTCGTCCCTGGGAAAGCCGCTTCTCACGACTCCAGGTACGAAGACCCTCGACCACTGTGCCCCTTTCGCTCGATGAATGGAGCTGATCCACACGTGTGGCGTTGTGGGGGGCTCCATGGCCGATGAGTCGATGAGCGGGTCGATGCTATCCAGAAACGCATCGATGCTGCCTTCATGCCGGCTGGCAATGAGCCGGAAGGCCTGGACGTTCGCCATAACGGCAGCCGCCTGATCCGCGGTGGGGGACTGCTTTTCGATATTGCGTTCGAACTCCGTTGCCAGCAGATAGCGATCCAGGACGGTGAGCACCTTCTCCTGCGGATCGGTGGCGGTCGCCAGGATCTCAAGCAAATCCGCACGGTCACGAATCTGGTTGGCTTGATAGTCTTTGGTTTGCAGTGTGATGGTCGAGCGGATGGCTTCAACAAGGCGTTCTGGCTGACGCACGACGAACTCTACGACGCGGTTTATTGCTGCCTTGTCCAAGTAGAGGGTAGGGCGGTACAGCAAACTCTTGATGACGTATCGGAGCTGGTCGGCATCCAAGGTTTTCCAGCGGCCACTGGCCAACTGGAGGACACCGAGCAGCGCGCTGATCTCGGGAATACGCATCAGCGGCGGCCGGCCATAGACGTGATAGGGGATGCCGCGTTGGTGCAGATCCAGCTCCAAGGTGACGCTCAGGTCGTAGGTTCTCACCAGCACCGCGATGTCCTGGAGCTTCACCCCGGAGGTGAGCCGCTCTGCTACGTGTTCTCCCAGGTCAGCCAGCCCGAGGGCCAGCGGCAGGCAGTGGATACGCGTGCGCGGTGTGCCCTTGGCAGAGATGCTGATCTTGGGGTTGCGATTGGTGTTGCAGCTGATCACCTGGCTGGCCGCGATCGAAAGCATGTGGCCAAAGCGGAACGTGTGCGGCAGGGTGTATCGGGTGGCCTCTGGAAAGTCTTGTTCAAAGCCCCGGATGAGGTAGTCGGGTTCGGCACCACGCCAATCATAGATGGCCTGGTCTTCATCCCCGACGAGCATGACCTTGGCCCGGTCACCGGCGAGGATTTTCAGCAGAGCGATCTGGATGCCGTTCATGTCCTGAGCTTCGTCGACGATGAGGTGATCAACCCGGTTCTGAACGTATCGCTGTGTCGCGGGTTGCCTCAGCATCAGCTTGACGGGGTCGTACAGCTGATCTTCAAAAAACCTGACCTTCAGCTGCGCCCGGTGCTCTTCATAGAGACGAAATGCCTCGACGTACCCTTGGGTTATCGACCCGTACTGGCGTGTTTCGAACACCTCCTCGGGGCTGTGCGTGCTCGACTTGACCAGCAGCAAGAAGGAGATGAATCCATCGATCAACTCCTTGTCCGGCGTGACGTTGCTGCCGTTGATAGCTTTAAAAACCCGGGTGAAAGCGTCCTTGGCAATCTTCGTCCGCAGATGATCCTTGGGTTCTATCCTGGCTTCTGGAAGCAGCCCGTTCTGGACAAGTCGATTGACGATCTTGTTGCCCATCGAGTTGAACGTCCTGATTTCAGGCGCAGTACCTTGGACTGCCTGCTCGAAACGCCGCCGGAACGATAGGGCGGCGTCCCTGTTGAACATGACGACGGCGATATGGACTGGGCTGATGTCGCGCAGAAGATGCCGGACGCGGCCAATCAGCGTCTCGGTTTTTCCCGAGCCTGCCACTGCCGCCACAATTGCATGGGCACCTGCGTGCTCGATGACCTGCAATTGTTCCTTCGTGTACGTCCGCTCCGACATCGCCCACTTTCCAATTTGAAACGAGGAAGCCCATTCTATCTGCCAGAGAGCTGAGCGCCGCCTGGTCTGCGAGAAAACGTTGGCCGGTCGTGGCCAAGCCCTTTCAGCGGCGCTCAATCAGCACGCTGAGTGGCTACATCCCGCTCCTTCGTCTCGTCGCTGCGGACGTGGTAGCAACTACGCAATGGCTACTGGCGCTCGCCTTTTGCTCTGCCGATGCTGCCGATAGCTTGGGCCAAGCTGGATGTGCGTCCTACGCAGGAGATCTGGATGCGCTCGAGTAAGCCGGTGTTGCTCGAAAACTGAACCTCCTCATAGCGCACAACAGGCAGTTCTCGGTTGTTCTTGAAACGCCTGTCTGGGCCGCCTTTTTTGTTCACAAACTTCCAAGTTCTGCTGACGATCTCGGCGTCTTTCGGGACGGCGCCGTCTTCGATGAAGTTCGTCGTAGAGATGTCGATTCGCAGGTTTTCATAGGACACCGCGCCGACCCCGTTGGCTTCGAACACGAGCACCTTGTCCGGGAAAAAATAGAGGGTCTGGCGGCCCACGGGGATGCTGGGGGTGGCAACGTTGGTTTTGACGAAGGGCGGGTTTTGCAGTCCGAGTGCGATCGAGCTTCTGGTCACCAGGTGACTGGCGCCGGCGTGGTACTTGCGATCAAGCACCTTCCCTTGAGCCTGAAGATGCCAGGTTGCGCGACAGCTTCGAACGCCGTCGAAGGCGGTATGCAATTGCTCGACGACACCGGCGAATTCCGACTCGATGTCGTAGAGCATGACCGTCGTTTTTCTCAGCAGATCCCAGTAGTACGTTACGGCCATTAGCAGGCCGCCAATGATGAGCAGGGTAAGCAATGCCCAGGGTGGCAGCTGCTTCGCCGAGAGGACAAACGCGCCGACGGTGAGGGCGGCGACGAAGGGCCAAAGGCGCAAGCGCTTTCGCTTGGTATTCAGCTCGTCGACGAGGGCTTGCGATGAGGAGTCCACCATCAAGCCAATTTCGCCACTGTCGATTTCCTTGAGGGGCTCGTGCGTGTGCGATGGGGTGTCGGCTACTGGGGTGGGTGCTCTCACCGGCTTGGGTGGTGCAATGGGAGGGGCCGAGCTATTGGATGGAAGGGTTTGGCGGTAGTAAAAGCCTCCGCGTCCCATGTGGATGTAGTTGCCCCTGGGCCCGGTTCCAACCCGGAGGCCTTTGATGCCGGCGGAAACACCAATTCCAGACTTCGAGAGGTTGAACCTAAACGGGCCCACTCTCACTGACTTACGCACTGACAATCCCATGTTCCCTCCGGGCTTTGAAATTGCCCCCTGGCAGTGGGGGCATCCCTCGATCGTACGGTCTTCTTGCGCAGCTAACGCTGTGCCCAAGTGATCGACCAACTGCTCAGGAGAACAGCTGGTCGATCGCTCCTTGGATCCTGGTTCGGGTTGATGCCGAGACTTTGCTCAGTCCGAGCTCTCGTGCCATGGCGTAGAGCAAGCCTTCGCCGATGAGGCTTTGGTCTGCCAATGCACGTGCCAAGGCAAGGAGCTCCAAGCTGCAGATCTCATCGACTGGCCGAGTGTTATCGGCGTCTGCCGGTCGGCGATACACCACGGCTTCGCAGTTTGGTAAGCGGCTGGGCCAATAGAAGTGCCCAGCGTCCTCTTCAACCTTGCGGTGTACGCGATCGGCCACGCTGACGACACGATCACGAATGCGTGCGCCAGTACGAGTCCAGCCATGTGCCCGGGCGATTCGGCGGGCGAGCGAGGTATCGAGGACGGGGCCTTCCTCGTCGATCACATGTTTGATCATCATCGCCAGGACAGTGTCATAGCGCGCATCGAAGAATGCATCCGGATCCACGCCTTCCACGGCGCTCAGCGGGTCGCTCCCTCGGTAGTAAGGGAAGGTAGTCGAGGTGCGTGTGGCGTCTGCCTGCGTATCGGCGTAGCGCACGCTCGGTATTTCGATCGCCTCGGTCTCGGCGTCGAGTTCCTCAGACTCATCGGGCGTTTTGAGCTGGGGGCGGTCGAGAGGGAGTTCTCTAACGTTGTCGTTCAGCGAAGCTTGGTATTGCGCGGCATTCGCGACCAATTGCTCCTCGGCTTCACGGGCGGCACGTTGCTGGCGGCTTTCAACCAACAGGGCCTCAAGGTGCTCATGGGTTTTCTGTGCAGTGCCCGGGGCGTCGATCCACCAGTCGGTCGACCAGATGCGCAGAATCTCCCAGCCTAGACCTCGTAGCACTTGCTCGCGCAGCTTGTCCCGATCACGGGCTGTTGCGCTGCGGTGGTAGGTCGCCCCATCGCACTCGACGCCGGCGAGGTAGCGCCCAGGCGCATCGGGATCGACAACCGCCAGGTCGATTCGGAACGACGACACACCGACTTGGGTGACGACCTGCCAGCCCTTGCGACGAAGCGCGTTCGCAACGGCTTCCTCAAAGGGGCTGTCGTATCCGCCCAGGCTTCCGGTATCGGCTCCTGCAAGTGCGCGAGCACCGCGGTCGGCAAATTCGAGGAAGTGCTTGAGATCGCGGACGCCCAAGGCCTGTGTGCGTGCTAGATCGATCTTTTCGGCTCGCAGGGTGCTGAAGACGCGAAGTTCATGGCGAGCCCGGGTGACGGCGACGTTGAGCCGACGCTCACCTCCCGTGCGATTGAGCGGGCCGAAGTTCATGGCAACGTTGCCTGCAGCATCGGGGCCGTAGGTAATCGAGAAGTACATAATGTCGCGCTCGTCACCCTGAACACTTTCCAGGTTTTTCACGAAGACGGGTTCAAGCTCGCTCTCCGAGAAGTAGCTTTCCAGCGCCGGGTCTTTTCGGCGTTCGGTGTCGAGCAGATCCTCGATCAGCTTTTGCTGTTCGCCGTTAAATGTCACGACGCCGATGGTCAGCTTGCTCTCTTTGAACCCAGGGCTACGCAACCGGCCGATCAGGTCAGCGACCAATGCCTTGGCCTCTGCAGGGTTGGTACGTGCAGAGCCTTTCTCGTACACCCCGTTGATGACGTGCAGGCTGACGGCACGATCATTTGTAACAGGGGAGGGGAAGGTCACCAGCTTGGACTCGTAGTAGCGCTGGTTCGAGAACGCAATCAGGCTTTCGTGTCGACTACGGTAGTGCCAGTTCAGGTTGCGGATCGGCAGGTTGGCACTGATGCATTCATCCAAAATGCTTTCGAGGTCGGCCTCGACATCAACGTCATCCTGGGTGGATTCAGCACGATCGAAGAAGGAGGTCGGGGGGAGCTGTTTGGGGTCGCCAACCATCACCACCTGCTTGCCACGAGCGATGGCGCCGATCGCATCCCATACCGGAATCTGTGAGGCTTCGTCGAAGATCACTACATCGAAGACGCTGGAGTTCGCTGCCAGGTACTGGGCGATGGAGAGCGGACTCATCAGCAAGCACGGCGTCAGCTTGGTGAGGGCATCGGGGATTTTGGACATCAGCTCGCGCAGCGGAAGGTGGCGCGTTTTCTTCGTGATTTCGTGCCGAAGGACGCCCCATTCCGAGTTCTTGCTCACCGAGTCCTGTGTGGGGAGCTCGGCACACAGGCGTGCGCGCAGCAAATCACGGGTCAGCGCGGTGAAGCGGTCGTCCAGGGCACGGAAGTCTCGAATGCGCTGCTCGTGTTCTACGCTCACGAATGTGCGAATGACAGGCTCGTGATCAACGGCCGTGTTCAACCACCAACGGGCATAGTTCGTTTCGAATGCCTTGCGCACAGAGCCTTGTGGAACCTGCCCTGCTTTCAGCGCATCGACCAGCGGAAGCAGGCCGAGAGCGGATGCTTCATCGCATGCTTTCTTCCAGGCGCACCAGGCGTGCAGGCCATTGCCGGATTGCACGATCTGCTCACACTGCACATGCTGCTGACTCAGCTCCTGCTCCGTGAAGTCGGCCGCGTCCTCGGCCAAGAAATGCCCGGCGTCGACGAGCTTCTGCGTATGCGCGACGTACTTATCAAGCGACTCCAGCAACTGCCCGCCGGCCTGGGCCAACTGACCCTCGGGCTCGAGCAGGGCATTGGCGTCACCTAGCAAACGCCCCAACGCTGATTTGACGCCCTCGACATGTTCTGGTGTTTGCACAAGGGCAGAGATGGCGCTGGCGAGGTGGGCGTGGAACTTGAGTACGCGGGAGACCGTGTCTTCCTTCGTATGCAGGCCCAGCCACAGACCGGATGTCAGTTCTCGCAGGTCTGCCAGGTCGCTTAGTTCTCGCTCGATGGCTTCTCGCTGCCGGAGAATTTTCAGCTCACCTTGGAGCCGCTCTCCACAGGCGCCGCTAGCAACGAGCTCATGCTCGTCCTCCAGGCGTCCTTCCTGCTGGATAGACCGTCTTGCGCGCTGGAAGGCCAGCGCAGCGTTGAGCGCTTTGGTTTGGGTCTGCAGTCCGGCCCAAAGCGATCCTGTCGCGGGGGTGAGTGGGTTGAGTGTGGAAATCTCACCCTCGAGCGCCCGGACGTCTCGCATTCGCTCTAGCGTTTCCTTCAGTGCGAGGCCCGCCTGCCCCTGACTGATGAGGTCGAAGCCGTCGTCTGACCAAGCACGGCCTTCAACGCACGCAGCGAGCGAAGCCTGCAGGCGCATGACCACCGACAGAAGGGCTGGGTCAGTGTTGTGACCCTTCCATACAGCGCTGGAAGAGGGCCCTGGATCAATGGCGTCGAGGCGAGCGCGGAGTTCACGAATGGTGGTCCAGAGCTGAAGATCTTCCGCAATGGTCGTAGGCGCCGGCGTCGATTGAGTGCTCACCACGTGCCCGCGGATTCTGCGTTGGACAAGCCAGGATTTCGGCCACATCGATTTGCCGGCTTGATCCCACTCCTGCAGCAGAGCACGGACATCCAGTGCCTCAATGGCATCGGAGTAACCCACGGACAGCGTCTGCGTGACTCGTGCAACCTCTGCAAGGGTCTCCAGGCCCTGGTTGAGCAGAATCATGCTCGCTACTGGCCAGGGTTGGGGCAGACCAGATCTGAGCTCCGCATGCCGGGCCAGCAGTCCCAGTCCGCGTTGGCACTCCTCCAGCGTACTGGATGTCCAGAATGCGGGGAGCGTCTGGTTGAGCGTGCGGTGTTGCTCGATGAGTTTCAGGCCTGCATCCAGACGTTGCCCGATTGCACGGGCATCGGGACGGAGCACGAAGCTCCAGTTCTGTCCTGCGGCGGCGGGAAGGATCTTCGCCAACGCGGCCAGTCCTTTGAGCGTCCTGATATTGGCTGGCAGCGAGGGTAGGCCGGACATTTGGATGTAACGCTCACTGGCCTTTTGCACCGCATGGATGGCAGGGCCGAGCTCACGTGCCGCCTCGATCACCTGGTGCTGCCAGGTTGGAGACCAATCGTTGTTACCAATCAGATGCAGCGGGTGTTGGTTCAGCGTGCCGAAACCGACCGCCTGAGCATTGACTTCCAGGCGATCGGCGATCTCCCGCTTAGCGAGTAGATCCGCGGACTGATGCTGCGTGTGCGATGTCCACGCGAGATTAATCGGAGCGACATCCTGATTGGTGCTGACGATGCCGATGGCATCATAGATCGTGTACCCATTGGGGTAGCGCTCGTGCAGTCTCTCGGCATACTGGTTCAGCACATCACGATGCCCTTGCAGGCGTTGTGCCTCGGCCTGCCATGTGTCTGCGTCAGCAGTGCCACGGGCCTCCCAGGCGGAGTGCAGCTGGGCAAGGACTTCGGTTTTCTTCGACTTGCTCGAGTGAACCTCGAGGCAAAACTCACCCAGGCCTACCTCGCGTAGGCGCCGGTATACAACATCGAGCGCGGCGATCTTTTCTGAGACGAAAAGTACGCGTTTTTGCTGCGCAATGAACTGAGCAATCATGTTCACGATCGTCTGGCTTTTGCCGGTGCCGGGTGGCCCGATCAGAACGAAGTCGCGTCCCTGTGCTGCCGACAGCACCGCGGAGAGTTGTGACGAGTCAGAGGGAAGAGGGCAGAAGACCTGCTGAGGGCTGTATTGCGTGTCCAGCTTCCGCTCTTCCGGGAATGCCCCACCACCGCCGCCGTTGAATGCATCGCGTGGGGTATCCAGCAGATGCTTGACCACGGGGCTTTGGCGCAGCGCATCAGAGCGCTCCGAGAGGTCCTTCCACATCAGGTATTTGGCGAACGAGAACATCGACAGGACGACATCTTCGCTGACCTCCCAGCCCTTGATGTCCTTGATCGCGTGGGCAACCGTTCTCCAGATCAACGCGACATCCAGACCTGAGTCGTCTTTCGGCAGCGCGCCATCTCCGATGCCCAGACTTAGCTCAAAGTCCTGACGGAGCATTTCCTGCAGGGTTGGGTTGAAGCGTGGCTCGTCGTCGTGAATCACCAGAGTAAAGCCTGCACGAGCGCTCTTTCGCTCAAGCGTTACCGGTACCAGTATTAGCGGCGCTCGATAGCGTTGGCTTTCTCTGTCCTCACGTGTCCAGGTCAGGAAGCCTAGCGCGAGGAACAGCGTGTTGGAGCCGCCTTCCTGCAGGTTCGTGCGGGCTCCCCGATAGAGTTCGGTGAGGCGGGCATCGAGCTCAGTGACCGGCAGGCCTACGAACACTTCATTGCGCTTCAATGCATCCAAAGCATGCTGACGTCGAAGGTCTTCGCGTTCCCTTTCTTCGTGCAAGGCTTGATCGCGCGGGTCAGCACCATCCATCAGGTCAGGGCGTGTGTGCAGCTTGAGCTGCTGTCCGCTGGCGAGGATGTCCTCAAGCGCCGCGGCATCTGGTGCCTCCAAGCGAACCGCTTTCTTGCCGGCCTTGAAGTTCAACAGGTTGTTACGCAAGGACAGATCGAGCAGCTTGCGTTGCCAGCGGGCGAGGCGATCTTTGGGATCTAGTGACGCAACGTCAACTTCAACCGGGGCCTCGTCAGGCAGTTCGGGTGGCAAGTCGATGAGTAGTTCCTGGCCAGCCTGGTTCTGCTCACTACTAGCGGTACCAAGAGCAGGAGCTGCCTCTGTAGTGGCCAGTGGTTTGATCCGCTGCAGCCGGGCACGCCGGATGTCCAGGGCGAGCTCAAATTCCTGCTCCTGGCCCTCAGCCAGATGTTGGGCACCGCGCTCTATGGCATAGGACAGTGACGGGATGTTGGGTTGGGTGATCAGTGTGGTCTCAAACAGCTTCAGCTCGTTGAGCTTCATGCGTTTGCGCAGCGCGGTGATGTCATCGACGGTACTGTTGGAGAACTCCTCGGCTTTGAGCCAGAAGCCCGAGAATGCGTGGCCTCGAGTAAAGATCAGCAGCGGGTTCAGGCCTGCTTGCTCTAGCGCTGCACAGAACAGCAACGACAAGTCGAAGCACGTCGCCAGGCCACTCTCGAGGATGTGGCTTGGACTGCGCACTTTCTGGCCGAACTGCTCGAAACTAGCTGGGGGGAGGGCGTAGTCTAGTTTTAGGGACGCGACCGCGGCCCAGATCGCCGATGCAATCTCCCAGGCGTGCGCTGAGCCGCTGGAGTAACCGTTCAGCGCGGGGTTCTTGCCTTGGTCGCGCAGTAACTCCGCGGCCTTCTTCAGCAGCCGCTCAACCGCGAGGTCGTTAGGCTGGACGAAGGCCGCGGTCATGTCGGGAAGATGGGATAACCCGCCCCATTGATTGCGAGGGAGTAGCTCCAGAGTGAGTTCAAGACGGGTGACTTCTTGGCGCTCTTCGTCACTATTGCCCAGGGACGTCAGAACAAAGGTGACGGCCACGCTCTCTGCTTCAGTAAGCCGGGCAAGCAGGGCACCATCGATCTGCAGATCAAGCCCTGGTATGGGAAGGAATGTGCCAGGGCCCAGCGCGTCGATATGCCAGGTCTTGGGCTTGAAGACGAGAGGGTCGGAAAGGAGCTGAAGCTCCAGTCTGCTGTACTTCTGATCACTGTCGTTGATCAGGCGCAGCTCTCGAATCACCGGTACCGAGTTCTGGAAGTCGGCCAGGTTGAGCTTGGCGACCAGCGTCGCTTGAATGCGGACGGTCTTTATCGCCTCCGGCTCGATAGCCTCTACGATGGCGTGCGAATCCTGAGGCAGCTCGCTACCTGGCTGCTGAATAACCTCATCACTCATTTCGATCTCCTTGTCCAAACCTAGCGAAGTGGCCAGGCGGCGGAAAACTCTCGTGACGGGCCTACCCCCGGCGCGCGCTTCCCTACATCGCTTCATCCTATCTGGCTTGGACGGATGATGGCGAGTGGCCAAAGGGTTGAGTTGACGAGCTGTATCGCGTGGCAGTTTGAACTGGCTATCTACCATTCGTGAGATTCGGCTGTAAAGGCTATGCACCGACACTCCCAAGCGCTCGGCTAGTTCCGCAACATGCAGTCTGCGCCTAGTCACTTGAGAGGCATTGTTTCTCCTGGAGTCCTGGTCGGTCGGTGGTTTAGGCTCTGGCCAGGAATCTGAAGCTGGTGCGAGTGCAGTGGGATGACTGAGAGAGGGAAACGATGCCGGCAGCATTACCAGTCGGTATATGAAAGGAATCAGCCGGCACTCAGCAAGGGGCGTGCTCTTGATGAAAGCCTGCATCATTTCCTGGATCAACGGCCTGCAGGTAAAAACCTCTCTGCACTTGACCGCGCGACTGGCCTGGCTTCAGCACCGTTCTGGCATGATGCGGAGGCGGTCGCTCGCTCCGAGCTGGCAAGCCTTGCCCTCAGTCGGGTGCTGCACTTCGACAATGCAGTCAGCGCCGAGCTACTGCTGGAGCTGGCCAGTCATGCCCCGGACACGCTCAGATGGGCAATCCGCTACTCGAAGCTGTTTGAGCGTACTGCTTCGCCGCTATGGCTTGCGCTTCGTGCAGCGCTCGTGGGGGGAGAGTGGCAGGTATTCTTCGGTGTCTGTGACCGTTTGCTGGATCAGCTCAAGCCCTTTGATGAGCTGATTGGTAACGCTGAAAAACAGCTCGAGCACTTGTCCCTGCTGGAGCTGATTGCCTACCTCAGCGTGCTGGCCTATCAGGCATTTGCCGAAGATGCCCCCGATGATCGCTCCGGCCAGCAGTGGCAGGTCTACAACCGCATTATCCTGAGGAAACTCCGGGCTTGTCCTGAGCAGGACTTCCGCCTGAACGAGTCACGACTCGGGCAGTCGCTGAAGCGCCACCTGTCACCGGTCATTTTCCCTGAATCGTCCACCGCGGACGCAGCCAGGTGTCGTGAAAACCTCGAATGGCTAGCTGTTCTGATTGCGGCAACCCAAGAGCGGATCGACTACGAAGGTTCGATTGACTGGTTCTGCTTCGATCCGGAGTGCCGTTACCAGCTAAAGCCGGGCGAGTTGGTTATCTATAACCAGTCGGAGGCGGGAACAGAGCGGTGGCAGCGAACCGGGCGCAAGAGCGATCTGCTTTGGCACTACTGGATGAGCCGTGCCGTGCAGGCATTCGTCAACTCCGGCCTGGCCGAACAAATGATCGGCTCGCCGGAGAATCATGAGCTGAATCAGTTGGCCTACATCAAGGCGATGCGCAGCGAGCTGCAGTTGCAGCAGATTTACGGCCTGGGTCATCGGCGTTCTCTCAGTAATGGTACCCAGGTTCAGCTTCATCACGTGTTGCTGGCGAGCGAGCTGACCTCGGTTTTCTTTCAGAGCCAGTTCATTCAACCATTCCAAGACTACCTTCGAGAGTCGGGCGTGCTTGCCCATGCGCTTGGCCGCTTGGCCATGGATGGCATGCTGTCGGGGGAAAACAGGTTCCCCATGACTTGGTCCGAGGAGGAAGAGAAGATCCGCAGGATTAAAGGCTGGACGGTCAGCGAGGAACATCCGCGAGGCAGCGCCGATTCAGCCAAGGCCATTCTCAGATTCTGGACCAGCGACCTCAGCGCGTTATCTCAGCAACTACTGAAGCAGCAGCCAGGGATGCCTGCGCCGCGCCTATATGAGCAGCCCTTCTACAAAATCGGCCGCTACAGCTTTCAGTTCCCCTGGGTTGGCGCGCAGCAGAACAACCTGACGGCAGCCATCAATAACCTGCGGCGGGTGAATGCCCGCAGAGCCGATGTGCAAGCAGAAACTCAACGAGTGGAGCTGGCGCTGGCCGAGAGCCTTCGGCAACGAGGTTTTGCTGTTGAGGTGGGATATCGGCCGCCTGTGACAGAAGAGGATGACGCCGGCGAGGTGGATTTGATCTGCCAGCGTGATGGCGTACTGCTGCTTATGGAGGTTAAGTCGGGGTATATCCGCTCGACCACTCATGAGGTCTGGTTGCATCGCACTAATACTTTGCGTAAGGCCGCTTGGCAGCTGCGACGCAAGCGTACCGCGGTAGCAAGGGCGTTGGTGGCTGATCAAGATTTGCGCTTCAGGTTGGGCTACAGCGGCCAGTGCACTGAGACTGATCTGCGGGCTTGGATAGTCGATACTTCTATTGAGCTCGATGGGCAATCAGTCGATGGGTTCAGGGTGCTATCTCGTGAGGCACTGGAGGTAGTTCTGCGGGACGAGAAGCAACTCCTCCGGCCGGTGGATCAGTTTGATGACGAGCAAGGTCGGTGCTCATTGTTCCCTGACGGATTTACTGCTGGCCGATTCATAGCTGTTGTCGAGTCTGATGAGCTGTGGCGAGGCATCTGCTAGTGCTTGAGTAGCAATAGCTTATGCGGGGGGCGTTGGCATCGCGCATCCTAGGGGCGACCATAGCCTGCAAAGACGATGCTTTGCAGGCTATGACCTACACTCTGCCTACTTCTGGCACCTGATCCGCTTACGCTTTCGGCTGGCAGATGTAGTTGCCACTTCGCAGGAAGGTTTCATGCTTGTTCGGCGAGTAGACGCTCAGGGTGCCTTGCTCGTTAGCGGCGATGTGTTTCCAGGTGCCTTCTTCGAGCACCAGCTCCGCAAAGGATTCCCCTGTCTGGCTTACGTAGAGCGTTTCGCTGCCCCAGCGTGTCGAAAATAGGCTCATATTCTGCAAATGGGCGCAGGTACTGATGCGGATGTCCTTGGATTGAAGCTTCCACTCGTAGCCATTTTTTTCGGACGCCATAACGTGGTCCGAGTAGAAGCACAACAGCTTCAGGCCCATACGTGTGATGAGCGGTGCATCGTAGTTATCGTCTTCGCTGGCCCACGTGCAGGTTCGCCAGCCTTTTCCGGCAATAAAGTAGCTGACGAAGGAGGATGCGTTGTTCTTCTTTTTCGACGTCTTGTAGAGCCAATCGTACTTACAGAACGCGAGCAGGGTGTTTCCGTTCGGTAATGACTGGAGGCTCTCCACCACGACGCCTTCCGGAAGGCTCGGTGTGTCTTCCCAGCGCTGCCACTGATTGTCGAGATTCGCAGTGCAGAAGACGGCTATCTTGTCGTAGTTGCCGGTCTTGGTCGAATCGAAGATCAGGCCTTTTTCAATGTAGGAGTATTCCTTGCTCTCCTTGAAGCGCCAGAGCCAGAGGCCGTTGAAGTAGCAGACTTCTTCGGTGCGGGTGAATTCGTAGCCAGGTACGTCCGGGAAGTGACTCTGTTTCCAGTTTTGCGCATCGTGGGAGTAATAAAAGCCTTCGCTATAGCCCGCCACGGCGATCCACATGCCGCTCACAATATCCAATTTGCTGATGCGCGGTGAGTCTTCGGAAGCGCTGAGACGCACGGTGTGCCAGTGCTCACGGTCGAGGCTCCGATAGAGCCGGTCGTCGTTGTCAACTATTAGCCAGGTGGTGCCATCGGTCTTGATGTGCTGAATCTTCTCGGGATCACAGGGCGGGTGCTCTACCTGGCGCCACTCAATACTGAACAGATGATCATGGCCGTCCTTTTCGATAACGACCGACTGTTTGGCCAATTTTTCCTGCTGTTGCTGGTCGAGCCGTTCGGCGTGCTGTTTTTCTTTGCGTTCAACCACTGATTCGTCGAATCGACCTTCCGCGAACAGGTCGAGCTGGTTGGCAACATCGGTGCAGGCTTCGGAGAAGGAAGTCAGTGTGTCGTCCAACTGGCGTTCGAAGTGACTGAACTGGTCGTACCAATCCTCGTTCGTGGCGGAATTATCCAGCTCGAAATCGGCATAGCCGGACTCGTCCTTGAACGTAATTGAGGGCAGGCCCCATCGCGTCAGCACGCGATTACCCTGATTCAGCGTGCTTGAATGCCCAGAGATGAGTTCACTGATCTTCTTGCGCATCTCGTTAAGTGAGGAGAGGCAGGAGCTGCGGCCAATCGTATACGCCGTGCCGCCCACTTTACTGCTGACCTTGCTCAGGAACGAGTCATCCCAAGCTTCCATAAAGTACGAATAATCCGAGGCTTTCATGGTCGCCTTTGTCAGATCGAGCGAAAGATGCACAGCTTCAAAGCTGATCTTGCCCAATTGGGTACTCATATCGGCGAACGCTTTTTCGAAGCGCAACTCGCGATAGCGCACGATGTTCTTCCAGCCGTGAGTTTGCTGCTGCAACTTCTCGGCTGCAGCGAGTACGTTTTCCTCGTCCTGCTCGGTGAGCACCGCCAGCACGCGGGGGAATTGCTCCTTGAACTGCGCGGGCTTCAGCGCGTTCAGGATGCGCAGCACATGCGGCCCTTCGATGCGGATTCCACGGTCATCTGGCCACCCATTCCATGAGCATCTGACCACCGATTCCACGGTGATCCGGCCACCCATTCCACGCGCATCCGGCCACTGATTCCACGGCCATCCGGCCACTCAACCGGGCAGGCAGTAACGCAGGATTTCTTCACTACCATCGACCTCTTTTTCGAAGCAGAGAGGTCGTCGTGGAGCGTTTATCCATGCGTAAGATTCGCGAAGTACTACGTCTCAAGTTCGAGGTCGGACTATCGGCTCGCCAGATTGCGGTCAGCGTGCAGGTCGGTCGTGTCACCGTCGGCGACTACCTCAATCGTTTTGCCGCCAGCGGTCTCAGTTGGCCCTGTTCGTTGTCCGATGCCGAGTTGGAGCAGCAACTGTTCCCGCCGGCCCCGGCGGTTGCCAGTGAGAAGCGGCCTTTACCCGATTGGGCATGGGTGCATGCCGAACTGCGCCGCCCCGGGGTGACCCTGGCGCTGCTCTGGCAGGAGTACCGCCTGAGCCAGCCTCAGGGCTTTCAGTACAGCTGGTTCTGTGAGCACTACCGAGCCTGGCAGGGCAAGTTGGACGTGGTGATGCGTCAGGAGCACCGCGTCGGCGAGAAGCTGTTCGTCGACTATGCCGGCCAGACGGTGCCGGTTATCGATCGCCACAGCGGCGAGATCCGCCAGGCGCAGGTGTTCGTCGCGGTGCTCGGCGCGTCCAGCTACACCTTCGCCGAAGCCACCTGGTCGCAGCAGCTGCCGGACTGGCTAGGCTCCCATGCCCGCTGCTTCGCCTTCCTCGGCGGCGTGCCGGAGATCGTGGTGCCGGACAACCTGCGCAGCGCGGTGAGCAAGAGTCACCGCTACGAGCCGGACATCAACCCCAGCTACCGCGATCTGGCCGAGCACTATGGCGTGGCGGTGGTGCCGGCGCGGGCACGCAAACCGCGCGACAAGGCCAAGGCCGAAGTCGGCGTGCAGGTGGTCGAGCGTTGGATCCTCGCCGCACTGAGGAATCGGCAGTTCTTCTCCCTGGATGAACTCAACACGGCCATCGCCGGGCTGCTGGAGCGGCTCAACCAACGCCCGTTCAAGAAGCTGCCGGGCTCCCGGCAGTCGGCCTTCGACAGCCTGGATCGTCCGGCGCTGCGCCCCCTGCCGGAGCAACCCTACGTCTACGCCGAGTGGAAGAAGGCGCGGGTGCACATCGACTACCACGTCGAGGTCGATGGGCATTACTACTCGGTGCCGTATCAACTGGTGAAGAAGCAGCTGGAGGTGCGCCTGACGGCGCGCACCGTCGAGTTTTTCCACGCCAACCAGCGAGTGGCCAGCCACCTGCGCTCAATGCACAAGGGCAGGCACAGCACGCAGGCCGAGCACATGCCCAAGAGCCATCGCGAGCATGCCGAGTGGACGCCGCAACGGCTGATCCGCTGGGCCGAGCAGACCGGGCCGAACACCGCCGGCGTGATCCGGCACATCCTCGAACGGCGCATCCATCCGCAGCAGGGCTACCGGGCCTGCCTGGGCATCCTGCGCCTGGGTAAAACCCACGGTGAGGCGCGTCTGGAGTTGGCCTGCCGTCGCGCCATCAGCCTCGGCACGTGCAGCTACAAGAGCCTCGAATCGATCCTGCGCCAGGGGCTGGAAAACCTGCCGCTAGCTCAAACCAACCTGCCGCTGCTGCCGGACGACCACGCCAACCTGCGCGGATCCGCCTACTACCACTGACCCCAAGGAATCCCACCATGCTGCCCCATCCGACCCTGGACAAGCTGCAAACCCTGCGCCTGCACGGCATGCTCAAGGCGCTGAATGAACAACTGAAAACCCCGGACATCGACAGCCTGAGCTTCGAAGAACGCCTCGGCCTGCTGGTCGACCGCGAGCTGACCGAACGCGATGACAAGCGCCTGAGCAGCCGCCTGCGCCAGGCCCGGCTCAAGCACAACGCCTGCCTCGAAGACATCGACTACCGCAGCCCGCGCGGACTGGATAAGGCGCTGATCCTGCAACTGAGCAGTGGCCAGTGGCTGCGCGACGGCCTCAACCTGATCATCGGCGGCCCCACCGGTGTCGGTAAAACCTGGCTGGCCTGTGCCCTGGCCCACCAGGCCTGCCGGGAGGGCTACAGCGTGCGCTACCTGCGCCTGCCACGTTTGCTGGAAGAACTGGGTCTGGCCCATGGCGACGGCCGCTTCGCCAAGCTGATGAGCAGCTACGCCAAGACCGACCTGCTGATCCTCGACGACTGGGGCCTGGCCCCGTTCACCGCCGAACAGCGGCGCGACATGCTGGAGCTACTGGACGACCGCTACGGCCAGCGCTCGACCATCGTCACCAGCCAGATGCCGGTGGACAACTGGCACGAGCTGATCGGCGACCCGACCCTGGCCGACGCCATCCTCGACCGCCTGGTGCACAACGCTTATCGGATCAATCTGAAGGGTGAATCAATGCGCAAACGGACGCAGAAATTGACGACGCCGGGCACCTCAGACTAACAATGCCACCCCTGCGTCGCTGCGCTCCGACTGCCCGGCCGGATGGCCGTGGAACAGGTGGCCAGATGGCCGTGGAATGCCTGGCCAGATGAGCGTGGACTGGGTGGCCGGATGGTGTGGAATCCGCA
>NZ_JBQENS010000017.1:0-35504 GCF_052044465.1 Pseudomonas sp. 22490
AGAACACCGTCTGGATCTTGATCCCCGCCACCAGCGCGTTGTCGACCTCGTCGACCCCGCCCGGCTGCTTGATGTACTGCAGGTTCGGCCGCACCGTCAGCCAGTCGGTCACATGCACCCCGTAGTACAGCTCGGCGTTGTACTCGGTGTCCTGCAGCGGCTGGTACAGCGGGTTGTCGTAGTCGTCGATGCCGTTCACCTGGTTCACCAGGCGCTGGCGCTTCTTCACATCGTCGTTGACATGGATGCGCGCGATGCCCAGGCCGATGTCGTCCTTCGGCCGCGCGTCGAACGGACCCTTGTAGACCACCCCGAGCTGCTGGTAGTTGTCCACCACGTTGGTCGCCTTGTCGTGGACCGTCAGGTTGGCGAACAGGCTCAACCCGCGCGAGGCATCGCCGTTGTGCGAAGTGACCTGCTGCTGCGCCACCACCCACCAGCCATGCTTGCTGCCGCGCGACTTGAAGTCGTTGCCGGTCAGCCCCTGCGGCTGGCCGTCGACGTCGTCGTAGACGTCATCGGCCTTCGCCGTGCTGTAGTAGTAACCCAGCCGGTACTCGCCCGGCAGTTGCTCGGCGCCGACCTTCGGCTGCCAGATCAGCTCCACCGGCAGCAACGCGCCCTTGGTCCCGCTGCCGCTCATCTTGAAGCCGTTGCCGGTCTCCAGGTTCGACGGGTTCTGCTCGTAGGCGCCGACCTGCACGTACCAGTCCGGCGCGAAGTTGTACTTCACCCGCAACGCCCACTGGCTGACCGGCCAGTTGTACCAGATGCTCCCCGCCCAGTTGCCCACCTGCGAGCCGCAGAAGGCCAGGTTCTGGAAATCGCAGGGGAAGCTGTTGAAGTCCTCGCCCTCGCCGAAACGGCCGAATTTCACGTCCAGCGCGCCGTCGAAGTACTGCTGCTTGAGCCACAGCTGGGTCAGCCGCCAGGTCTGCCCGCGGCCCCAGACCTCCTGCACCGAGCTGATGTGCCCGGCACGCGGGTCGCCGATGCGGTCGTTGGAAAGGTTCTTGCCGTTGCGCTCGGTGACGGTGAACTGGAACTCGGTAGCCTTCCAGCCGAGGATCTTCTCCAGGTCCATGTGCACGCCCAGGGCGAACTGGTCGGTGTAGCGTCCGGTCTTGTCGTCGTCATAGCCGCCGTCGAGGTTGGCCGCCGCCTCGCCGACGTACTCCAGCTTGAAGTCGTAGCCCTTCTCCAGCAGCTCGGTGCGCTTGCCGCCCCAGTCGCCGAGCATCCATTTCGAGTTCGGCGAGAACGCCTCGGCGGCGTGCGCCGCGTTGCACAGCAGGGAGGCGGACAATAGGCCGCCGGCCACGGGGCGCAGGGCCGGGCGGAGAAGATGGGATTTCACGCGAACGCTTCCTCGTTGCGAATGATCGACTGGCCGCACGCAGCGACCGCTCTACTTCCTCGATAACCTTGCAAGGAGCAAGGGTTTATGAAGAGGACTCATGATCTGAGCCAAGCAGAACAATGGTTAATTTGCGAATGATAAGGTCTTTGCAAGTAAAGCTGAAACGTTTCAGGCTGGAAAACAGTGTTACGGAAACGACAACGAAGCCAGGCGGCGGGCCTTCGAGCGGGTCACCCGGGTGGTGGCCGTGGCGGGACGGGGACAACGCAGGGATTGGCAACAATCTGAAACCCATGAACACGCTTCACGTTGTTGCCGGGAGCGGAACAATACCCGCCTCAGAGTTCGTCGCGCAGATAGGACCAGGGGTAGATACCGCGCTCGTGACCATCGTCGAACAGCAACTGCACGCCGTAGCCCTGCAGGCGGATATCGCGCAGGCGCACGCCCTGCTCCGCCGCGACGATCCGTCCGCGCAGGCGCTGCGCCCGGCATTGCGCACAGGGACAGGCGGCGCGCAGGCGCGCATGGTCGATCCGGCTGACCGCGCCGTCCGCCCATTCGAGCATCAGCCAGCCGTCCCTGGCGGAATTGCGCAGGCGCAGCGGCGGCTGGGTCATGCCGGCATCCGCAGTTGCGCCAGAGCGATGCGCACCGCCTTGCGCACCTCGGGATCGCCGTCGCCTTCGGCGACCCGCAAGGCCTGGGCCGAGGCCGGGTCCGCCAGTTCGCCGAGGGCCAGGGCGGCCTCCTTGCGCAGGTTGCCGATGGGATGGCCGAGCAATGCTTCCAGCGCCTCCCGCGCCGGGCGGTGGCGCAAGCGCCCGAGCGCCCGCGCGGCGCGCAGGCGGACCTGCCAGTAGTCGTCCGCCAGGGCCTTCAGCAGCGGCTCGCCGGCCTCCTCCCGGCCCAGCTTGCCAAGGGTCGTCGCCGCCTCTTCGCGAACCTGCCATTGAGCGTCCGCCAGCGCCGCGCAGAGCGCCGGCAGCACCGTCGCCTCGCGGCTCAGGCCGAGGGCGCCGGTGGCCGCCCGGCGTACCTCCGGGTCGACATCGGCGCTGGCCAGCCTGGCCAGTTCGGCCAGGGCCGGCTGGTGGCGGAGCCAGCCGAGTACCGCCACCGCCTCGCGGCGCACCGCCGCCTGCGGATCGCCGAGGGCGGCCAGGGCCGGCACGGCGCTCTCCTCCAGGCGCAGTTCGCGCAACGCACGCAATACGCTGGCGCGGACGAAGGCATCGGCATGCCCGAGCCACGGCAGCAGGCGCCGCCCGGCGGCCGGTTCCTTGAGTTCGCCAAGGCTCTGCGCGGCGGCCTCGGCCACCGCCGGCAGCGGATCGGCCAGGGCCGCACAGAGCGCATCGACCACCGCGTCTTCCTCCCAGGCCTCCAGCAGGCGCGCGGCCTCGCCGCGCACGCCGGGGTCGGGATCGCCGCGCAGGGCCGCAACCAGCAACGGCAGCGCCTCCGGCAGCTCCAGGTCGGCCAGTTCGATCAGCGCCAGGCGGCGTACGCCGGGGTCGGCGTCCTCCAGGCGCGGCGACAGTTCGAGGATTTCGGGCAGGGTGGCGTTTTTACAGGTCATATGGCGATCCGCAGTCGGTCCGGGGTGATGCCCGGCGGCAAGCCGAGCGGGGTCAGGCGCGGCAACTGGCGGCCGTCGTCGTGGTCGAGCAGTTCCAGGCAGTGGCGTTTCAGGCGCACGAAGTCGGCGCTGGTCACCAGCCGGGTGTCGCGAGGGCGCGGGAAGTCCAGCGCCAGGTCGGCGATGATCCGTCCCGGACGGGGGCTCATCACCAGCACCCTGTCCGCCAGGTACAGGGCCTCGTCGATGTCGTGGGTGACGAACAGCACCGTGGTGCGGACCCGCGCCCATACGTCCAGCAGCAAGGTCTGCATCTTCAGCCGGGTCTGCGCGTCGAGGGCGCCGAAGGGCTCGTCCATCAGCAGCAGGCGCGGCCGGTTGACCAGCACCCGGGCGATCTCCACGCGCTGCTGCATACCCCCGGACAGTTGGCCGGGCCAGCGCCCGGCGAAGTCCGCCAACCCCACCAGTCCGAGCATCTCCATGGCGCGCCGGTTGCGCTCGGCGCGGGCCAGGCCCTGCATCTTCAGGCCGAAGGCGACGTTGTCGCGGACCCGCCGCCAGGGGAACAGGGTGTGCTGCTGGAATACCATGCCACGCTGCGGCGAAGGTCCTTCCACGCTCCGGCCGTCGACCCTCACGCTGCCGGCGCTTGGCCTCAGGTGGCCGGCCAGGGCGCCGAGCAGGGTCGACTTGCCGCATCCCGAAGGCCCGAGCAGGCAGACGAACTCGCCCGGCCGCGCCTCCAGGTTCAGATCGCGGACCGCCTCGAAGGCTTCGCTCCCCTGCCCCAGGCGGATGCTCAGGTCGCGGATCTGGATGCGCCCCAGGCTGTTGCCGGCCGTCGTCATCGGACCTTGCCTCCCGCCGCGTACCAGGGCGTCAGCGACGCGCCGACGCGCTTCACCAACCCACTGCTGCCCATGCCGAAGAGGCCGATGAGCAGCATGCCGACCACCACCTCGTCGTAGTTCTGGATGTTGTAGGAAGCCCAGGTGTAGTAACCCAGTCCCCATTGCCCGGAGATCATCTCTGCGGTCACCAGGCAGAACCAGGAGGTGCCCATGCCGATCGCCAGGCCGGTGAAGATGCCCGGTCCGGCGCCGGGCAGCAGCACCTCGCGCAGCAGCGCCCGGCGCCCCGCCCCCAGGCTGCGCGCCGAAGCCAGCAGGCGCGGATCGAGCGCCTCCACGCCATGCACGGTATTGAGCAGGATCGGGAACAGCGCGCCGGTGAAGGTAATGAAGATCATCGAGGCCTCCGACGAAGGGAACATCAGGATCGCCAGGGGAATCCAGGCCACCGCCGGGATCGGCCGCAGCACTTCCAGCGGCGGCAGCAGCAAGGCCTCGGCCCAGGCCGAGCGGCCGATCGCCAGGCCGAGGGCGATGCCCAGCGCGGCGGCCAGCAGATAGCCGGCGAAGACCCGCGCCAGACTGGCGCCGAGGTGCGCCAGGAGCACGCTGGACTGGGCCAGGTTGCAGGCCGCCAGCAACACCGCGCCGGGCGTCGGCACGTTGGCGAAGGTCACCAGGCCCAGATTCAGTTGCAGACCGGCGGCGAGCTGCCAGAACGCCAGGCAGGCCGCCAGCGAAGCGGCGCGGGTGGCCCAGCGCCAGGGTCGGGAGATCGGAAGCGAACTCATGGGCGGACTCCGAAGACGCCCGCCTCAGCGGAGCGCCAGCGCCTGCTGGCTGGCGGCGGCAAAGTCGCGTACCTCGCCGCCATGGCGGCGGGCATAGTCCTGGGCCTGCTCGCGGAGCAGGAAGGCGCTGAGGCGACCCTCGCCGTCGCGGACGAACCACGCCTGGTTGGCCAGCAGCTTGATCCCGCTGTCACGATCCTGGGCGTAGATCGCACGAATCGCCTTGCCCTGCGCCTTCAGCTCGGCAAGATCGGCCAGGGCCGACTCCGGCGAAGCGTAATGGCGCACCCTGGCCTCGCCCTTCACCCAGATCTGCGCTACCCGTTCGAACTCCTCAATCGGCCGGCCGCTGCGCGCGTCGCTGGCGCGCAGCGGCGACGGTGCGTAGTCTGCCAGCGCCGCCTGGTAGTCCAGCCCGGCCTGACGGTAGGCCTCGCGGATGTAGCGTTCGTCGACGAAACGCTCGACGTCCAGCCCACGGTCGGCCTTCTTCAGCAGCTTCAGGGTGTCGATGGAGGTCGCCAGCGCCTGGCGGTATTCGGGTTTCCAGGCCTGTTCGCGGGTCTGCAGGCCGAGCGGACCGTGGAACAGGTAATTGACCTCAGCCTCGATGCCGGTGACCTTCTCGATCAGCTCGCTGTATTTCTCCGGTTCGGCGGCCAGCAGTCGATTGGCTTCGATGCTCGCCCGCAGGTAGGCCACCACCACCTCCGGATAGCGCTCGGCGTAGGCGGCGTCCACCAGCGCGCCATGGAAGGTCGGCGCGTTGGCCTGGGAACCGTCGTAGATCTTGCGGGCGAAGCCGCGATTGGGGAACAGCTCGGCGAAGGGTACGAAGTCGGCATGGGCGGCAATCTTGTTCGCCTGCAAGGCCGAACCGGCGATTTCCGGCGGCTGGGCGATGATGGTCACGTCGCGCTGCGGGTCCCAGCCTTGCGCCGCCACTGCGCGCAGCAGCATGCCATGGGCGGTGGAGGCGAACGGTACGGAGATGGTCTGGCCTTTCAGTTCGGCCAGCGACTGCACCGGCGAGCCGCTCGGTACCACGATGCCGTTGCCGCTGCCACGGGTGCTGCCGGACAGCACGCTGATGAACAGGCTGCGCTTGCCGGCGGCGGCGAAGGCCACGCCGTTGAAGGTGCCGGGAAAGTCGGCCATGGCGCCGAAGTCGAGCTTGCCGGCGACCATCTCGTTGGTCAGCGGTGCGCCACTGGTGAAGTTCTTCCACTCCACCCGGTAGTCCGCATCCTTGTAGCGGCCGTCGCGCGGCAGGTATTTCTCCAGCAGGCCCAGCTCGCGGATCAGCAGCCCGCCGGCGGCGCAGTTGATGGTGGTGTCCTGAGTGCCGATGGCCACGCGGATGGTTTCCGCCTGGGCACCCAGGGAAGTCAGGGCCAGCGCCAGGCTGGCCAGGATTGCACGCAGTCGCATGGGGATTCCCCTCGAATCATGGTCATGGGAATCGTCTCCGCCACCCGGATGGTGGTGGGAAACGAGGGGTGCTTCAGGGTGGCGTCCGGGAGTGGCCGGATGGCGGGTTCTGCCTCGCTTGCCGGGAGCGGGCGTCAGCGCAGCAGGTAGGGAATCTCGACCTTCACCGCGCCGGTCGGGCAGTCCTTTTCGCAAGGCATGCAGTACCAGCACTCGTCGTAGGCCATGTAGGCCTTGCGGGTCGTCGGATCGATGGCCAGCAGGTCCATCGGGCAGACCTCGACGCAGACGGTGCAGCCCTTGTCGGCGATGCAGCGGTCTTCGTCGATGGTCACCGGGGCGCTGCTGCGGAAGAAGATGTCCTGGGGTCGGTAGGCCATGGCACGCGGTCCTCGTGGTTCGATCTGGCCCGCTTTCGTGGCGGCGGGCTCGGTGTCTAGCGGTACTACGCCGGGGCGTGGGGCCCTAGGCGGCGTCGTTCCTCAGCCGCAGGCGCTGGTAGGCCTGCTGTTCGCCCTCGTCGATGGCGAACAGGTAGGGTTCGACCGGTTTCCTGAAGCTGGCCATGCGTCCCTGCTCGTCCTTCTTCAGGTGCGCGTGGCAGAACCAGGCAGCGTCGTCGCGCCGCGGATAGTCCACCCGGTGGTGGTACAGGCCCCAGCGGCTCTCGGTGCGGAACAGCGAGGCGCGCGCGGCCATCTCCGCGCAATCGCGGATAACGCTGACTTCCAGGGCGCGCATCAGCTCGTGGGGGTTGTCCGCCTTGATCCGCTCCAGGTCCTCGGCGATGGCCTGGATGCGTTGCAGGCCCAATTCCATCTTGCGGGTCACCTTGGGCGGTTGCAGGTAGTCGTTGACCAGCCGGCGCAGCTTGTACTCCACCTGCGCCGCCGGCAGGCCATGCTCGCGCAGCAGCGGCGCCTCGATCCGCGCACGCTCGCGCTCGACCTGGGCGCGGTCGACCGCGCTGAAGGCGCGCCCGGCGACGTATTCGGCGGCGTTGCGCCCGGCGAACCAGCCATAGGTGAAGGCGCCGAGCATGTAGTTGTGCGGCACCGCGGCCATGTCGCCGGCAGCGTAGAGGCCCTTCACGCTGGTCTCGGCCTTCTCGTTGACCCACACGCCGGAGGCCGAGTGGCCGGAGCAGAAGCCGATCTCGGAAATGTGCATCTCGACCATCTGCTGGCGGTAGTCGGTGCCGCGCCCGGCGTGGAACTGCCCGCGACTGGGGCGTTCGTTGCCATGGAGGATGTCCTCGATGGTCTGGATGGTTTCCTCCGCCAGGTGGTCGAGCTTGAGGAACACCGGGCCATTGCCGCCTTCGAGTTCCTGGTGGAACTCCCACATCATCTGCCCGCTCCAGTAGTCGCATTCGATGAAGCGCTCACCCCTGGCGTTGGCGGTATAGCCACCCAGCGGGCCGGTGACGTAGGCACAGGCCGGGCCGTTGTAGTCCTTGATCAGCGGGTTGATCTGGAAGCATTCCAGGTTGGCCAGCTCGGCGCCGGCATGATAGGCCATGGCGTAGCCGTCGCCGGCGTTGGTCGGGTTCTCGTAGGTACCCATCAGGTAGCCCGAGGACGGCAGGCCCAGGCGGCCCGCCGCGCCGCAGCAAAGGATCACCGCCTTGGCGCGGATCACATGGAAGTCGCCGCTGCGGCAGTCGAAACCGAGTACGCCGTTCACCGCGCCCTCGGCATCGGTGAGCAGGCGGGTGCAGACCAGGCGGTTGGCGATGGGGATCCGCGCACGCTTGAGCTGGCGGTAGAGCACCTTCTTGATGTCGTGCCCTTCCGGCATCGGCAGCACATAGGCGCCCATGTGGTGGACCTTCTTCACCGCATAGTCGCCGGTCTCGTCCTTTTCGAACCTGACGCCCCAGCGATCCAGCTGCCGCAGGGTCTCGAAGCTGTGGCTGGCATAGGCGTATACCGCCGCCTGGTTGACGATGCCGTCGTTGGCCACGGTGATTTCCCGGGTGTACTGCTCGGCCGTGGCGTGGCCGGGGACGATGGCGTTGTTCAACCCGTCCATGCCCATGCTGATGGCGCCGCTGCGCTTGACGTTGGCCTTGTCCACCAGCAGCACGCGCAGTTCGCGGTCGTGCTCCTTGGCCTTGATCGCCGCCATCGGCCCGGCGGTGCCGCCGCCGATCACCACGATGTCGTATTCCTGCTCCAGGGTGTTCATGCCCGCTCTCCCTTCTGCCGATCGATGCGCAGGCGATACTGGAAAGCGTCGCCGCGGTAGTAGAGGTATTCGAAGTCCAGCGGCGCGCCGTCGGCGGCATGGGTCAGGCGCTCGATACGCATGATCGGCGCGCCCTCCTCGACCGCCAGGGCGCGGGTCAGGTCGGCATCGGCGAGCACCGCGTCGATGGCCAGGTCGGCATGGCCGAGGGGAATGCCGCAATCGTTCTCGAGGATCAGGAAGATGTCGCGGGTCACCAGGTCGGCCTTCTCCAGGCGCTCGCCGAGCGCCTGCGGCAGGTAGGTGACTTCCAGCGAAACCGGCTCGCGGTTGACCAGCCGCACCCGCTTGATCTCGCACACAGGGCTGCCCTCTTCCACCCGCAGGCGCTCGGCCACCCGCGCGCCGGCCGGCACGTAGCGCAGGCCATGCAGGCGGTTGATGACCTCGTAGCCCATCTGCGTCATGGACTCGCCCAGGCCTTGCAGGGTGCTGACGTTCTGGAACGCCTTCGGCCGGGCGACGAAGGTGCCCTTGCCGTGGATCTTGAAGATCAGCCCTTCCTTCTGCAGGTCGCCGAGCGCCTGGCGCACGGTGATGCGGCTGACGTCGAAGGCCTTGCCCAGCTCGTTCTCCGAGGGCATGCGGCTGAGCGGCGGGTAGACGCCGTCGAGGATGCGCCCGCGCAGCAGCTCCTTGAGCTGGCTGTACAGCGGCACGGGGGAAAGCGGGAGCAGTTTGCCCATGGTCGGATTCGCTTGCAGGAGTGGCTGGAATACTTGTTATAACAAGTTATACCGTGATGGTAAACGCCATGAACGATCAAGCGGAAATACCGAAAACGCATATGGATATGGCGCCACCCGTGCGTGGCTCTCGCCGGCCAAAGGACCGGCCCGCAGCGCGGACCGGTCCGCCCCCTCAGCGCAGCGGCCGCCAGAGGGTGAAGGCTACCGGCGGCGTCCAGCCGCTGTTGGAGGTGTGCGCCTGCAGGCAGAGATAGCGCAGCCCCTCGTAGGTCACCCCATCGTCGACCCGATAGGCCTGGTTCTCCCGCCATTGCGGGAATTGCGGATCCACCGCCCCGCCGCTGGTGCTGACCTCCAGGCCTTCGCTGGGCAGCGACTGGTTGCCCTGGGTATCGGTGGCGGTGACGAAATAGCTGTAGCGGGTGTCCGCCGTCAGGCCGCTGTCGGTGGAACCCAGCGCGGCGCTCTGGCCAACCATGGCGCCGTCGCGATAGAGGCTGTAGTAATCGATCGGACGCTGCCCGCTGGAGGCGTTCCAGGCCAGCACCAGGCTGGTCTCGCCGCGCTCCAGCAGACGCAGGCCCTGCGGCGCCGCCGGGCGCTGGTCGCCGCCCTCGCCGTCATGGATGAGGCTGGCGTAGCGCTTGCGGAACTCCCAGTTGTAGCGCTCGCCGCGCTTGTTCAGGCCATCGTCCCAGTTCACCGACCAGGTCATCAGGCCCTTGATCGCGTGACCGGCGGCTTCCAGGCGGCGAAACGCGTTGCTCACCGCGGCGGGATCGATCACGTAGCCGGTAGCCGCCGCATCGACGTTGCTCGGCAGGCCGATGGCCAGGCGCTGCGCCGGGATCCGCACGAAGTCGCGGCTGCCGGTGGCCAGGCTCTCGGTGAGGTAGTAGAGGAAGTCTTCTTTCATCGCGTCGTTGTTCTGTGCGATCCAGGCGCCCTTGCCGCCGTTCGCCTCCTGGACCCACAGGCCGTCGCCGCCCTGGTTGTAGTACTGCGGCGCGATGAAGTCGTAGACGCCTTCCAGGGCCTGCAGATAAGGCACGTACTTGCCGTTCTTGTGCAGATAGGGAAACTCCGGGGCCATGCTGACGATGAAGTGCTTGCCCTGCCCGGCGTAGTGCTCGCGCACCAGCTTGAGGGCCGCCGGCAGCACCCGCTGGTTGTCGGCCAGGTCGATGGCGCTCTGCTCGAGGTCGATGTCCAGGCCGTCGAAACCGTAGGTTTCCACCAGACGGACGATCTCGGCGGCCAGCGCCTGCTCCTGCCCGGCGTGCAACTCGATGTGCGCGTCGGCGCCCCCCAGCGAAATCAGCACCGCGCGGCCCTGGGCGTTGAGCACGCCGACCTGGCGGCGAAACTCCGCGTCGGACAGGTTGTATGGCTGGAAGGTCGGGATGCCGCGCCCTTTCATGAAGGCCACGGCGACCACGTTGTACTCGCTCGGCACGTCTTCCAGCGCGATGTTGGCGAACGAGCCCTGCTGGTAGCCGTCGGCGGCGCCGGCCGGCCAGTTGTGCCAGAAGCCCATGAGAATCTTCTTGCCGGCGATGCTCGGCATGGCCGCCGCGGCATCTTCGCGGGCCTGGTGCAACTGGGAAAAGTCGATCCTGATCATTTACCGCTCCTCGGATGAAGGTAGGAAACGCATCCGGAGGGGCTGTCCGACGAACCGCGCCGTGGCCGCCGCGAACGCTTAGAAAAAACAGGCGCGAGCGTCTACCACGGGGCATTCCGGCGTTTGTCGCGATCAGGGCGGGGGCATGGTTGCAGAGACGGCGGAAGGCTTCACCTACCACAATTGGCAGAGCCGCGGCGGCGATGCTCCGCGCCGGGTTCAACCGGCTTCGCTGAGTTCGGCGACCACCACTCCGGGAAGGTCTTTCAGCAGTGCCGGGGACAGCAGCAGCTTGGTCTCGCGGACCCCGGCGCCCATCACCACCAACGGCCGTTCGAAGACCGCCGCGTCGACCAGCAGCGGCATGCCTTCGGGCAAGCCGAACGCGGTGATGCCGCCGAACTGCATGCCGGTCAGCTCGGTGGCGACCTCGCGGGCGGCGAAGGACAGCCGGCGGGCCCCGAGCAGCGCCTTGACCGCGCCGTTCACGTCGAGCCGCCGCGAGCCCAGGTTGACCACCGCGGCATAGCCTTCGGCGCCGTCGCGCTTGTAGCGCAGGACCAGGGTGTTGGCGCAGTCCTCCAGGCCAAAGCCGTAGCGTGCGCTGAACGCCGCGGTGTCGGAATGCTCGTCGGCGACGCGGAACACCACCAGCTCGGCGGAAGGCAGGCCGCGCGCGACCTGCTCCGGCAGATGGCGGTGGTAGTCGGCCGGGGCAACGGCGTCGAGCCGGTGGCGTTGGGTGTATTCGCGCAGAACCATGGGCAACCTCGAATGAAGACGGACGGCACCGGCCCCTGCCGCCAGGCGGGTGGCAGGGGCCGGCGGTTCAGGTTGCCAGGTTCGCCGGCACGCCGCCAGGCACATCGGGCGCCAGGCGCTGCCGCAGGATCGCGCAGACCTCCTCCGCCGCCGTCACCACCAGGCCGTGGCCGCCGGCCAGGGTCTCCAGCTCGTAGCGGCTGGCGTGCCGCCGCCAGCCGTCGATGGCCGCCCTGGAGACGCCCGGGTCCTGCTCGCCGAGGATCGCGGTGATCGGTATGGCCAACGGCTCGCGCGGGCGGTAGCGATAGTCGGCGGCCAGGCGCGAATCGGCGCGCAGGGTAGCCAGGCTGATCTCGCGCAGCTCCGGGTCGTCGAGCACTTCCAGCGGCAGCACGTCGTACTCGCGCAGGGTTCGCAGCAACTCGGCGTCGCCCATCGCATGGAAGCGCGGGTATTCCAGGTCCGGCCCCGGAGCGCGGCTGCTGATCACGAACAACTGCCTGGCGCGCAGGCCGTGCAGGCTTTCCAGGCGTGCCGCCAGTTCGTAGGCGAGCATGCCGCCGAGGCTGGCGCCGACCAGGGCGAACGGACGGTCGAGCAATGGCAGGAGCGCGTCGTCGATGGCACAGAGCATGGCCTCTACATCGGTGACGAATGGCTCGTCCTGGCGTTCCTGGCGCCCCGGATACTGGATCGCCAGCAGCTCCACGTCCGCCGGCAGGCGCGCGTCCCAACCGCGGAAAGTGCCGGCGTTGCCGCCCGCGGGCGGNCGCTCCCGCTGCGCTGCAACCACAGGGCCCGGGCGCGCTCGGTGGCGGGCGGCAACGGCGGCGCGTCGGCGGCATGGCAGCGGCGCACCACTTCGCGGGCATCCGGATCGCCCTGCAACAGCCCCAGGCTCAGTTGCCTGCCGGTCAGCCGGCGCAATTCGGCGATCGCCTGCACGCCCAGCAGCGAATGCCCGCCGGCGCTGGCGAAGCCCTGGTCGGCCGCCAGCGGCCGGCCGAGCACCCGGGACAACACCTTGAGCACCCGCCGCAGCTCCACGCTGTCCTCGGCCTGGGCCGCCGTGGGCGGCTGCGCCGGGTCCTCGAGCAGCGCCAGCAACGCCTCGCGGTAGGCGTCGGCCAGCGCCTCGGCGCGCTCGGCGGGGAAACGTCCGGCGGCGTACTGGAAGCCCACCTCGAGGCGCTCGCCGGCCACCTCGAAGTCCACCGCCAGCGGCACGTCGACGTCCACCACCACCTGGTCGAGGATGCCGCCGTGCCTTACTCCCGCCGTCGGCGCGGCGTCGTCCTGGTGGAAGTCGACGAAGTTGAACAGGCTGTCCAGGCGCAACTCGCGGTTGCGCCTGCGAATCGCCGCCAGCGGATGGCGCCGATGTTCCAGGCTCGCGCGCTCGTAGTCGAATGCGCGACGGGCGCTGTCGAGCAGATCGACGGAAGCCGACAGCCGGCACGGCAGGGTGTTCAGGAACAGGCCGAGCAGGCGGTCCGCTCCCGGCTCCTCGGGGCGCCCGTGGCTGACGAAGCCGGTGACTACTTCATCGGCATCGCTGAAGCGGCACAACGCTCGGCCATGCACCGCCAGCAACAACGAACGCAAGGGCAAGCCGCTGCGTTCGGCCAGGGCGCGCAAGCGCGACAGGCTGTCGGCCGGCACGTCCACGCGGACCGCCGCCATGCGCCGGGGTCCCTCCTCCGCCAGTCCGGGCAACGGCCGGTAGCGGGCGCCGGCCAGGTAGTCGAGCCAGAACAGCGCCGAGGCGGCGTTGGCCTCGGCCTCACGCTCCAGCGCCACGTAGTCGCGGAAGCCTACTGCGGGCGCTTCCGCTTCCCGCGCGACGACACCGGCGAGAAGGTCGGCGTAGACCGCCAGCAGCTCGTCCACCAGGCTTTGCAGGCTCCAGCCGTCCAGCACGCTATGGTGTTCGGCGACGCCCAGGGCGAAGCGCCGCTCGTCCAGCGCCAGCGCGGCGAGGCGCACCAGCGGTGGGCGGCTCCAGTCGAACGGGGTGGCCTGCTCTTCCTCGATCCAGGCACGCAGGCGCAGGCGCCGTGTTTCCCCATCGAGGCCACACAGGTCGTGCACCGGCACCTCGGCGGCGACCGCCGTGGCCGGGTGGACCCATTGCAGGGGAACCTGGCCACCGTGCAGGTCGAAGCCGGTACGCAGGATCGCGTGGCGGCCGATCAGGATCGCCCAGGCGCGCGCCAGCAACTCGCTGTCCAGGCGTCCATGCACCTCGTGCAGGACGACGTTGTGCAACAGCCGTGGATCGCCGCTGGCCTCGCTTTGCAGGAGCATGCCCTGTTGCAGGCTGGTCATCGGATAGGCGTCGTCGAGCCCCTCCGGCAGGCGCTTGCGTTCCGCCGCCGACAACAGGGCGAACGGCTCCAGCGCCCGCGGCGCCGAGCTCGCGGCCGCATCCGCCGGACTCGCCGGAGCGGCCAGCAGGCGCGCCAGTTCGCGGATGCTCTGGTGGTTGAACACGTCGCGCAGGGTAAAGGCAAGCCCCGCCTCGCGCGCCATGACCTGCATCTGGATCAGGCGGATGGAGTCGCCGCCGACCTGGAAGAAATTGTCGCTGACGCCGATCGCCGGGCGTTTCAGCACGCTCTTCCAGATATCCAGCAGGGCCGCCTCGGTGGCATTGGCCGGCGCTTCCAGGGTCTGCGCGGCCGCCTCGGCGGCCAGCGCCGCCAACAGCGCGCGACGGTCGAGCTTGCCTTCGGCGGTCAGCGGCAGGCGTTCGACCCGGGCGATCCGGCTCGGCAGCATGTAGGCCGGCAGGCGCGCCTCGAGGAAGCCACGCAGGGCCTGCTCGCTCAGCTCGCCGCCGAGGGCCGCGGCGGGGCGCGGCGCGAGCGCGCGCCAGTCGATGCGCTCAGCCAGCGACTCGGCATAGCCCGGGCGCACCGCGTAGCAGTTGTAACGGTCGGTACCCTCCAGCAGCGCGTCCTGACGGATGCTCACCTCGAAGCCATGGCGGCGCAGCAGGTCGCTCAAGGCATCGGCGCGGCCGGCGGTGGCACCGTCGCGCTTGTCATGGACCTCCAGGACGATCTGCCGGGCCTTGGCCAGCGCCGCATCGTCGAGACCGAGCAGCACATCCATTTCCGCGCGCTGCACGTCGATCTTCAGCAGGTCGATACGCTCCAGGCCCAGTTCGCCGATCACCTGGTCGAGGCGGCGCAGGCGGCAGCGGTGGGCTTCGGCGCGCAGGCGGTCGTCGAGGATTTCGTCGATGTTGTTCAGCAGCAGGTTGGCCCCGCCCTCCTCTCCCTGGTTGCTCAGGTAGCGTCGGATGACGTCGCGTTCGCCGCTGGCGTCGGCGTACTCGGCGATCCCGGAGAAGGTCGAGTAGCCCGGATAGTAGGTGAAGGTTTCCTCGCGCTCGGCGTCGGACAGGCCGATGCCGAATACCTCGACCTGCGGTGCGTAGCGTCCGAGGTTGGCCTCCAGGCGCCGGCGGATCGGTGCCAGCGGCTCGAAGGCGACCACTCGCGCGCGCGGCGCGCGGCTGGCGATGTACAGCGAGAACAGGCCGATGTTGGCACCGACGTCGAGGACCACCGCGTCCGGCGGCAGGACGATGCCGTCGCGGCTGTAGACCTCGTCGACGAAGATTTCCTGGTAGACGTACTCGGTTTCGTTGAGGTTCAGTCCGGCGACCCGGTGCCCGCTGGGCAGGTCGACTTCCAGCCAGGACTCGTCCGCGGTCTCCTCGGCGGCGGTGACGAAGGCGACGATCCGGCGATCCGCGCCCGGTTCGGCCGCATCGGCCTCGTCGGTGAGTACCGCCGCCTCGCCCACCGCTGGGTGTTCCAGCAGCGCGCTGCGGATCTCGCCCAGTTCGATGCGGTAGCCGTTGATCTTCACCTGTTCGTCGATCCGCCCGAGGAACTCCAGGCAACCGTCGGCGCGCCAGCGCACCAGGTCGCCGCTGCGGTACAGGCGGCCGCTGCCCGGCCAGCCCTCCTCGAGGAAGCGCCCGGCCGCCTCGCCGGCGTCGCCGGCATAGCCGCGCGCCACCCCGGCGCCGCCGATCCACAGTTCGCCGCTGGCGCCACGGGTCTTGCGACGACCGAGGCCATCGACCACATGCAGATCGACGTTGGCCAGGGCGCGGCCGATGGTCGGCCGCGCATGCTCGGCGACCCGCGCCAGGCTGGCGTTCACCGTGGCTTCGGTAGGACCGTAGAGATTGAACACCTGGCAGCGGCGCCAGCCGGCGGCGACCTCCCAGGACGCTTCGTCGAAGCGCTCGCCCCCTACCAGGATGCGCCCGGGCAGCGCCGGGTGGGCATCGTCGAGGCCGGCCTGGAGCAGCAGGCGGAACAGCGACGGGGTGCAGTCGAGCACGTCGATGCGCCGTTCTTCGAGGAACCCCAGCATCCGCTGCGGATCGCTGCGCACCTCCTGCGGCACCAGGACCAGGCAATGGCCGGAGAGCAACTGGAGAATCTGCTTGATCGAGGAATCGAAGGAGAACGGCGCGTTGACCGTCACCCGCAGGCCCTCGCCCACCACGTTCGCGTATACCGTGCGCGCCAGGGCCTGGGACAGGTTGAGCGCGCTGGCGTGCTCGACCACCACGCCTTTGGGCTGGCCGCTGGTGCCCGAGGTGAAGATCATGTAGGCCGCATCGCGCCCGCCCGGCGCCGGCAGGCTCATGCCGCTGCCGGCAAGCGGCAGCGTCGACAGGTCCAGGCAGGCCCCGGCGAAGGCCTCGCGGGCGCGCCCGGCGCACTCGGCATCGGCAAGGGCGAAGACGATCCCGCCCGCTTCGCGCATCCGCTCCACCCGCGCCGCCGGAAACTCCGGATTGACCGGGGTGTACACCGCCGCCGCGCGCATCACCCCGAGCAGGGCGACGATCGCCTCGCGGTTGCGCCCGGTCATCACCGCCACCGCCTGGCCGGGCCGCACGCCGGCAGCCAGCAGCGCTTCGGCGACCGCTTCGCTGCGCGCGCGCAGCGTGGCGAAATCCAGGCTGCCGTGGGCATCCAGCAACGCCGGCGCCTGCGGCTGCAGGGAGGCGCGCAGATCGAACGCGGCCACCAGGGATTCCACCGGCGCGGGCTCCACGCGCTCGCCCTGCCAGGCCTGGTAGCGCTCGCGCTCGGCCGCGCCGATCAACGGCAGCCCGGCCAGTGGCAGTTGCCTGTCGGCGGCGATGCTTTCCAGGCATTCGACCCAGGCGTCGAGCAAGCGCCCGGCCAGCGTTCCGTCATGGTCGCGGCGGACCCGCAGGCTGGCCAGCCGGCCTTCGCCGTGGGGCAGCACCTGCAACTCGAGGAACCCGCCCAGCGGCGGCTGACGGCAATCCAGCTCGGCCACCCCGGCGCCATCCAGTTCGCCCGCCAGCCAGGCGAAGCCCAACTCGGCGAGCGGCCAGTCGGGGGCAAAGGGATCGCGCAGGGCCGCTGCCTCCTCCTGGGCGAGGATCGCCGCCTGGAGGGCATCGAGCCGCTCGCCGACGCTGCCCGCGCGGACATTCTCCAGGCACAGCGGCGCGACCCCGGCGAACGGTCCGGCCAGCTCGGCGAACTCGTTGAACAGGCGCCCCGAGACCAGTCGCGCCATTTCCAGAGGGAGTCCCTCGTCGCCCTGGAACTGCCCGGCGACCTGGGTCCAGGCCAGCAGGGCGGCCGCCTCCGGCAAGCCGTTGGCTGCCAGGCGTTCGAGCAGCGCGCGCGGCAGCAGGCGCCGCGCCGTCCACTCGCCTTCGCCCAGGTCGTCCGCCAGCGCCAGCGGACTCTCCGCCGCAACAGCCGCCTGCTCTCGCCAGTAACCGCTGGCGCTTTCGCCGTCTTCGCCGGCCAGCGCCTCGTTGGCCCACTCGGAGAAATGCTGGAACAGCAGCGCCTCGTCTCCCTCGTCCGCGCTCGCCTGGCCGGCCGGCCCCAGGCCGCGGCGCAGCAGCGCCACCAGGCTGGCCGCATCGACGACGAACGCCGGCGCCGCCAGCAACAGCCCCTGGAGCGTCTCTCCGGCGGCGTCCAGCAGCAGGCCGAGCGCCAGTACCGGCTGGCCTTCCCCGCCCAGGGGCGAAGCGGCGAGACGCGCGCTTTCGCGCGCGAAGCGTCCGGCCCAGTCGCCATCTCCCGGCAGGCGCTCGACCAGCAGATCGGCCGCGCGCCCATCCAGTACCTGCACCGGCAGGCTCATGCCCGGCATCGTCCGGTAGGCCACGCGCAGTTGCGCCTCGCCGTCCAGCGCCCGGCGCAGCCGCTCCAGCGTCGCCACGGGATCGGCCGGGGCGTGCAGGCGCACGCCGACAACCGTATTTTCCGGCCGCTCGGCATGGCGGCGCCAGGCGCGGGTCTGCAAGGGAGACAGCGGGAATCCTTCGAGCGCTTCGCTCGCGGCCGGTTGCACAGCGGATTGCAGGTCTTCTGACGCACTCATGGCTATCCCTCGCACGGGTTCAGGGTTGGTGGACATGCAGGTCGGTCATCGCCACCAGCACCTTGCGCTCGCCGGTGTACGGCTCGCGGCCGTGGACGCTGATGAAGTTGTCGAGCATCAGGACATCGCCGCGCTCCCAGGCGAACGCGCGGGTTTCCTCGCGGTAGGCGGCGCGGATGGTGTCCAGCACCTCCGCCTCGATCGGGCTGCCGTCGCCGTAGTAGGCGTTGCGCGGCAGGCCCTGTTCGCCGACCTCGTCGAGCAAGGCCCGGGCCAGGGCCGGCGGCATGTTGGAGACATGGAACATGTGCGCGTGGTTGAACCACAGCGTCTCGCCGCTGAGCGGGTGGCGCACCATCGCCTGGCGTACCTGGCGGGTATTCAGGCGCTGGTCGTCGAGCCAGGTCCATTGGGTACCGGTCTGCCGGCAGTAGGCCTCGACCTCGGCGCGACTGTCGGTCTGGAAGCCTTCCTGCCAGGTCAGGTCGATCTCCGGCCCGTAGTTGCGCACGTAGCACACCCCATGGCGGAGGAAGCGCTGCCTGATCGCCTCGGGTATCCGAGCGCTGACCCGGCGCTCGTCGGCCAGGGGCGTGCGGCCCTGGGTGGCGGGCGGCGTCTGGCAGTAGAAGTGGATATAGCTCGGCCAGTTGTGCGAGTAGGACATCTCGTGGTGCGGCGGAATCCAGCCGTCCGGCGAGAACTCGGTGGAGGTGAACACCCGGTGCGCCACTTCCTGGCGTGCCGCCGCGCGCTCCAGGTAGTCGAGCATGTTCGGCGAAAAGCTTTGTACCGCCTGGGAGAAGCCCTCCGCTCCGTCTACCGCGAAGCCACGAAACAGGATGCCGCCATGCCGCAGCAGGCTGTCGCGCAGCCCTGCGCCGGCGGCGGCGATCCATTGCCGCAGGTCCATGCCCGGCTGGCGCGCGCGGACGATGCGCAGGTAGTCGTTGGCCGGGTCGAGCAGGCTTTCCTCCACCAGGTCGCCGGCCGAGAGCTGCCGGGGGCGCAGGCGCGGCGCGCTGAACGAGGCGCTCATGCGGCACCTCCGAGCGCCAGGCGCGGAGGTGTCGGCGGGACGTCGGCGGGCGCCAGGCTGGAATACGGCGTGGACATGATGGTGAGGATCCGTCGCGGCCCGCGGAACGGCTCGCGGCCGTGCTGGGCGAGCATGTTGTCGAGGATCAGCACGTCGCCCACGCGCCAGTCGAAGCGCCGCGTCTCGCGGTCTATGGCGCTGCGGATGGTCGCCAGGGTCTGCGCCTCGATCGGGCTGCCATCGCCGTAGTAGGTCTGGTACGGCAGGTCTTCCTCGGCGACGCTGCGCAGCAGCGCATCGCGCAGGCCCGGCTCGAGACTGGTGGCATGGAAGAACATGCCGTGGTTGAACCACAGGCGCTCGCCGGTATACGGGTGGCGTTGGAACGCCGCGCGCCTCTGCCAGGTGCGCAGGTGCTCGTCGCCGATCCAGGCATGGGCGATCCGGTGCTCAGCGCAGAACGCCTCGACCTCGGCGCGGCTGTCGGTCTGGAACGCTTCGCGCCAGGACAGGCCGAGGCCGGCGCGGTAGTTGCGCACGTAGAGGATGCCCAGGCGCCCGAAGCGTTCCAGCAATTCGTCCGGCAGGTGGCGGAGCACCAGCCGGTTGGCCGCCACCGGGGTGGCGCCGCCCTCGAGCGGCGCGACCTGGCAATGGAACATGATGTACAGCGGCCAGTCGGCGGTATAGGACTGCTCGTTATGCAGGAAGATCGGCTGGTCCACCGGATGCTCGGTGGAGGTGTAGACCTCGCCGCTGACCTGGCTACGCGGCGAGGAACGCTCCTTGTAGTCGAGCAGTTGCGGGGCGAAGGCAGCGGCGGCTGCGCGGAAGCGCTCTGCCGAGTCGACCTCGAAGCCTCTCAGCAACAGGCCGCCAGCCAGGTTCAGGTCGTCGTGCAGGGACTGGCCCTGCTCGCGAATCCAGTCGGCCAGGGACAGGCCGGGAGCCTGTGCCTCGATCAGCAGCGGCAGGCCGTCGCGCTCCGCCGCCGGGCGCCGCACCAGCGCCTCGCTGCTGCGCGGGCTGAGATTGCGCGGCCGGGCGAAGCCGCGACCGGTGAGACTGGGAGCTGTTCGTTCCATCGCTGTTCTCCGTGGGAGGCTCGGGGTCGTCAGGAAGCGTTGCAGCCCTCCGGCGACATGCGTTTCGAGGTAGGTTCGCCGGCATTCGCCAGCAGGCGCCGCTCCCAGGCCTGGTGCAGGCGCTCGATGCGGTGCAGGTCGAAGATCGCGCTGGCCCCGGTCCAGACGGCCAGCCAACCCTGCGGCTGGTCTTCCAGCCACAGCGTCAGGTCCAGGCGCGCGCCAGGCACCGGGATGAAGTCGGCTTCGACGCGCACCCCGGCATCCACCGCCGGGGCCGCCCGACCGTTGTGCGCGCCGCAGGCGATGCGGATCGGCAGGCCGCTGGCGCCGCGCTGGCGCAGGGCCTGGGTCACGCATTCGAGGGGCACGTCCTGGTGTTCGAGCAGTTCCAGCAGATCATGGCCGACCTGGCGTAGGCGCCACTCCACGGACTGCTCCGGACGCAGGCCGACCGCCAGCGGCAGGAGGTTGACGAAGCAGCCGACCAGCCCCTGCATTTCCAGGCGCGAACGCCCGGCCAGGGCCACGCCGACGAGCAGGTCGTCGACGCCCAGTTCGGCGCCGAGCACTTCGGCGAAGGCCTGTAGCGCAGCACTGAACGGGCTTACCGAGGTGCGTTCGGCCAGCGCCCGGCAGGCGGCATGGACGGCGGCGGAAACCGGCAGGGCGAGGCGTTGGCCGGCGCGCCCGCCGCTCTCCTCCGGGCGCGCCGGCGCGGCGCCGGGAGCCTTCGCCAGCGGCAACAAACGCTCAGCCCAGCGCTCGGCGACGCGGTCCAGGCGTCCCGAGGCCAACGCCGCGCGCTCGCGGGCGGCAACCTGTTCCGGCGTGCTGGCGAGCACGCCCAGGCGACCGCCATCGAGCAGCGTCTTCAGTTCCGCGGCAAAGACCGCCAGCGACACATCGTCGAAGGCGTAGTGATGGACGCTGAGCAGGAGGTCGGCGCGCGCGCTGTCGCGGGTGACGACCAGCAGCAGGCGTGCCGGCGCCTCGTGGGCGAGGTCGAAGACTCGCGCGCCCTCACGGCGCACGCCATCCTCCAGCAACCGCTCGGCGTGGACGGCGTCGCTCGCCAGCAGGCGTTGCAGGGGCACCGCATGCGCCGCCAGCGCATGCGGCTGCGGCCCGTCGACGCCCGTTTCGACACGCCGGCGCAGCGCCACATGCCGTTCCAGCAACTGGCGCAAGGCCTGTTCGATGGCGTCGGCCGTGGCGCCGACTATGCGCAGGTGGGCCAGCAGGTTGTAGGAGGTGTCCTCCGGCGCCAGTTGCTGGGCCACCCACAGGCGCCGTTCGGCGAGGCTCAGCCCGGCGGCGCCGGCGCTCGGCTCCGGCTCGTCGCCCTCGGGCGCGGCCTGGCGCAGCAGTTCCAGCAGGGCCTCGGGGGTCGCCGGGCCACCGGCGAACGCCTGCAACGGTACGCGTCGGGACAGTCGCTGGCGCAGCGTCGCGAGCAGGTGCACCGCCCGCAGGGAATCGCCGCCGGCGGCGTAGAAGCCCTGTCCGGCGCGCGGCGGCGCACCAAGCTGCGCCTGCCAGGCCTGGTGTAGCGCCTGCTCCAGCGGATCGCTGGGCAGCGCCTGCGGCTCGGCGCCGGTCGCCTGGGGACGCGGCAGGGCCTTGCGGTCGATCTTGCCGTTGAGCGTCTTGGGCAGCTCCGCCAGGACCACGAACGCCGACGGCAACATGTAGTGCGGCAGACTTTGCCCAAGGTGCTCGTTCAGCGCCTGGAGCGGCGGGGCGAACGGCGCCGCCAGGTAGCCGACCAGCCGACGCAGGCCGGCGCTGTCCTCGGTGAGCATGGCGCAGGCTTCGCTCACCCCGGGAAAACTCGCCAGGCACGAGGCGATCTCGCCCAGCTCGATGCGGAAGCCGTTGAACTTGACCTGGTCGTCGAGCCGGCCGAGGTGTTCCAGCACGCCGTCCTCGCGCATGCGTACGCGGTCGCCGGTGCGATAGCGGCGCTCGCCGCTGCCCGGATCGACGCGGAAACGCTCGGCGGTCTGCTCCGGCTTGCCGAAATAGCCACGCGCCAGGCCGATGCCGCCGAGGTACAGTTCCCCGGCCACGCCCAGCGGCAGCGGCGCCTCGAAGCCGTCGAGCACCTCCACCGTGGTGCCGGGCAGCGGTCGGCCGATGGGCGGCTCGTCGAGCGCTTCGGCGTGCAGGTCCAGTTCGTGCGCCGTCGAATAGGTGGTGTCCTCGGTCGGCCCGTAGAGATTGACCAGGCGCCGTACCTGGGGTTGGCCACGAATCTGTCGCACCAGGTGGCCGCGCAGCGGTTCGCCGGCCAGGTTCAGCGTGCGCACCCCACCCGGCAGGTCGCCGAGGGCGAGCAGCGCGGCGCACACCGAGGGCACGGTATTGAGCAGGCTGATCTCGTCGCGGCGCGGGTAGTCCGGCAGGCTGAACAGGTTTTCCACCAGGTGCAGCGTGCCGCCTTCGGCCAGGGTGCCGAACAGCTCGTAGACCGACAGGTCGAAGCACACCGAGGTCGCCGCCAGTACCCCGCTCCATTCTTCGGCGGCATAGTGCTGGCCGGCCCAGCGCAGGAAGGCATGGGCGCTGCCGTGCTCGATGGCGACGCCCTTGGGGCGTCCGGTGGAACCGGAGGTGTAGATGATGTAGGCGAGGTGGTCGGCGCCGACCTCGCTCGCAGGCAGCGCCAGGTCGTTCGCCTGGTCGCCGCCCTCCTCCAGCGTCAGGCATGGCCGGCCCAGCGCGGCGACCCGCTCGCGGGTGCTCGCGTCGACCAGCACCAGCAGGCAGTCGGCGTCGTCGAGCATGTAGGCCACCCGCTCCTCCGGATAGGCCGGGTCCAGCGGGACGTAGCAACCGCCGGCGCGGAGCACGCCAAGCAGGCCGACCAGCAGGCCGCTGTCGCGCCGCAGGCAGACCCCGACCCGCTGCTCCGGAGCCACCCCGGCGGCGCGCAGGCGCACGGCGAGCGCGGCGCTTTCGCGCTCCAGCTCGGCATAGCTGAGGCTACGGTCGGCGGCGTGCACGGCGATGCGCTGCGGTGTGCGCCGCGCCTGGGCCTCGAACAGATGGTGGAGTACGCCGCGCGACGGGGCGGCCTGGGGCTCGCTGCGCAGGGCCTGCAAACGGCGCTCTTCGTCGGCGTCCAGCCAGGGCAGCCGGCCGACGCAGGCCTGGGCGTCGACCAGGCCGCGCGCCAGGCGCGCGAGATGGCCGGCGATACGCCGCAATTCGTCGTACTGGGGATCGCGCAGAGCCAGGCCGACGCTGCCGTCCGCCGCCAGCACCAGGGCCAGCCAGCCGGGGCTGCTCGCCGTCGGCCGCGCCGCCAGCACCTGGACCGCGCAGCGCCCGGCCAGGGCGGCGCGCTCCTGGCCGTCGGCGGATAGCTGCCGCCGGGCGTCATCGAGTTCTTCCGCCAGCCGCGCGCTACGTTCGGCGGACGACTCCATCGCCCGGTAGGAGGAACGCAGCAGCGCGGGCGCCTGCCGCCCGCGAACCGTGATCGGCTCGGGAAAGCCCAGGGTGATCTCTTCGTTGCCGTAGCGTCCCAGCAGTACCAGGAACGCCGCCAGCCAGTGCGCCGCCGGGAACGCTTCCGCGGCCGCCTCCGGCTCGAACCATTGCCAGGCGCAATGCGGGTCGCGCAAGGCGATTCGTCCCGGCAACTCCAGCCCCAGCGGGGCGCCTTGCAGGTAGCGCCGCTCCTGCGCAACCTCCGGGCGCACTGCGCGTCCCGCGGTCAGCGCCTTGCCCGACGAAAAGCTGCGTAACGGTAAGCCATGTCGCTCCTGCATCGCTCTCCCCCTTCCGAGGCTGGGCACCGAGCGAAAAACTCTTCACGAAATGGCGACGAGTTACGAGCTAATACAATTGATAGGGTGGTGACAGGTCAGGCCGAATGGTTTTCCGCGAGGATCGGGTACAGCGACGCGACCAACAGCAGCGCCATCCCTACGTTGAACACCCTCAGCCAGCGCGGATCGCGCAGCACGTTGCGCAGCATGCTGCCGAAACCGGCCCAGATTCCGATGGTCGGCGCGTTGATCAGGGCAAATACCGTCGAGATCACCACCACGTTGGTGAAGTAGCCCTGCAACGGCGTATAGGTGCTTATGGCGCCGACCGCCATCACCCAGGCCTTCGGGTTGACCCACTGGAACGCCGCCGCGCCCCAGTAGCTCAACGGCTTGCCACGTCCCTCCGGGTCGTTGCCGGCCGGGCCGGACGTGGCGATCTTCCAGGCCAGGTACAGCAGGTAGGCCGCGCCGACGTAGCGCAGGATGGTGTACAGCACCGGATAGGCCTCGAACACCGTGCCCAGGCCGAAGCCCACCGCCATCACCATGATGAAGAAGCCGCAACTGATCCCGAGGATGTGCGGGATGGAGCGGACGAAACCGAAGTTGACCCCCGAGGCCAGCAACATGGTGTTGTTCGGACCGGGCGTGACGGAGGTGACGAAGGCGAACAGGGAGAACGCCAGCAGCAGATCCACGGAGAGCGACATTCGTTCCATCCTTTGAAGTGGGTGCGGGCAAGACGTTACTCCGCTTTGCCGCCGCGCCAGCGCAACAGTTGCCGAGAAAGTTGCCGTAACACTCCACCCGTCCGCCGCCCTAGCGTTGCACTCCCCAGCGCTTCACCGTGAGGCGCTCGATGCTGCCGAACACCAGGTTCTCCACCAGCAGGCCGATCAGCACCACCACGGCCAGGCCGGCGAATACCTTGTCGGTGTACAGCTCGTTGCGGTTCTGGAAAATGTACCAGCCGAGCCCGCCCTTGCCGCTGCTCGCGCCGAACACCAGTTCCGCGGCGATCAGCGTGCGCCAGGCGAAGGCCCAGCCGATCTTCAGCCCGGCGAGAATCGACGGCAGCGCCGCCGGCACCAGGATCAGCAGGACGAAGCGCAGGCCACGCAGGCCGTAGTTGCGCCCTGCCATGCGCAGGGTCTCCGAGACACCGAGGAAACCGGCATAGGTGTTCAGCGCCAACGCCCAGAGCACCGAATGCACCAGCACGAAGATCAGGCTGTTCTGGCCCAGGCCGAACCAGAGCAGCGCCAGCGGCAGCAGCGCGATCGCCGGCAGCGGGTTGAACATCGCCGTGAGGGTCCCGAGCAGGTCGCGGCCCAACTGCGTGGAGACCGCCAGGCTGGTCAGAACGAAGGCCAGGACGATCCCCAGCAGGTAGCCCTTGAACAGCACCAGCAGGGAGATCCCCGCCTTGGCCGGCAGTTCGCCGCTGGCCAGGCCCTCGCCGAGGGCCCTGGCCGTCTGCAGGAAGCCTGGCAGCAGCAGGTCGTTGCCCTGGACCCGCGCCGCCAGCTCCCAGGCCAGCGCCAGCAGCGCCAGGATCAGCCCCTTGCGCAGCCAGCCCTGTTGCCAGAGACGCTGGCTCAGGGGCAGGCGCCGCTCCAGGGAGACCTCCAGCAGGGGTTCGAGCTGGACTTCGTATTCTTCGCGAACGCGCGTGACTCGACTCATCGATCGATTCCTCTGCTCAATGGGCCAGCCGGATATCGGCGAAGTCGAGGGTCGCGGCCGCCGTCGGTTCGCCGCCCTCGTCGAACAGCAAGCGGTGGATGCGTCGCGCCGCGGCTTGCAGCGGCTCGCCGCCAAGGCTGTGCAGCCCGAACGGGTGGCCGTGCACTTCGGCCCGGACCCGCCCCGGGTGCGGCGAGAGCAGCAGGATGCGGTTGCCCACCACCAACGCCTCCTCGATGGAGTGGGTGACGAACAGCAGAGTGAAACGCACCTCTTCCCACAGGCGCAGCAGTTCCTCCTGCATCTTTCGCCGGGTCAGCGCGTCCAGCGCGGCGAACGGCTCGTCCATCAGCAGGATCTTCGGCTGCATCGCCAGCGCCCGGGCGATCGCCACCCGCGCCTTCATGCCCCCGGACAGCGTGTGCGGGTAGGCCTCGGCGAAGCCCGCCAGGCCGACCTTCTCGAGGCATTCGTCGGCGCGTCGCTCGGCCTCGTCGCGCGTCACCTGGCCGGACACCCGCAAGGGGAACAGCACGTTCTGCCGTACGGTCTTCCATGGCGGCAACTGGTCGAACTCCTGGAACACCACGATACGGTCGGGGCCGGGCGCCCTGACCGCCTGTCCCTGAAGGCGGATCTCGCCCTCGCTGGGCGTGATGAAGCCGGCCACCGCCTTGAGCAGGGTCGACTTGCCGCAACCGGACGGGCCGAGCAGGACGAAGCGATCGGCCGGGTCGACTTCGAAGCTGACCCGCTGGGTGGCCCGCACCACGCGCGAGCGGGTGCGGTATTCGAGGCTGACTCCGTCCACCGCCAGCAGGGCGTCGGCGGGGAGCGTGGAAGGTTGGCGGGAGGCGGCGTTCATCGGCGTCTCAACTCCCCTGCAACGGCGCGCCGTCCTGGAAGAAATAGTCCTGCCAGGAGGCCGGCTTGTTGCGGATCGCACCGACCCGGTAGAGAAACTCCGCCAGCGGATAGGTGTTCTTCGGCGTGACGCTGAACTCCACCTGCGGATTGGCGATGATCTTCAGCAGCGCGGCTCGGTCGATCTTCGCCCCGGTCACCCGGATATAGGTATCGGCGGCGGCCGCCTTGTCGTTCTGGGCGAAGGCCGCCGCTTCCTTCAGCGCCTCGACGAAGGCCCGGTAGGTCTTCGGGTTGTCCTGGCGGAACTTCTCCGTGGCGAACAGCACGGTCGGCGAATTCGGCCCCAGCAGCTCGTAGCTGTCGAGCACCACGTGGACCTTCGGGTTGGCCAGCGCCTGGTCCTGGAACGGCGGGTTGGAGAAATGCCCGGTCAGCTCGGTGCCGCCGGCCACCAGCGCGGCGGTGGCGTCCGGATGCGGCAGCGCCACGGTGTACTTGTCGAGGCGGTCGAACTGCTTGTCGCCCCACTGCTTAGCCGCGGCGTACTGGAGGAAGCGCGACTGCACCGAAACCCCCACCGCCGGCACGGCGATGCGATCCCCGGCGCCGAAGTCGGCGATGCTCCTGACCCGCGGGTCGTTGCTCAGCAGGTAGTAGGGGAAGTTGCCCAGCGAAGCCACCGCCTTGACGTTCTGGCGCCCGCGGGTACGGTCCCAGATGGTCAGCAGCGGACCGACACCGGCACCGGCGATATCGATCGCCCCGGACAGCAGCGCATCGTTGACCGCCGCGCCGCCGGACAGTTGGGTCCAGTCGACCTTGATTTGCAGGCCCTCGGCCTGGCCGTGCTTTTCGATCAGGCGCTGGTCGCGGACCACGTTGAGCAGCAGGTAGACGATGCCGAACTGCTCGGCGATGCGGATCTCGCCCTCGGCCTGCGCCGGCCGGCTGGCCAGCAGCGTGGTGGCGAGGCTCAGACCCAGGCCGAGCGCGGCGACCAGGCGGGTGAATCGGGGAATGCGGTTCATGGAAACGCTCCTGGCGAAAAGGGGGAAGCGCGTGCCGTCGTCAGAACGGCGCGTCGCCCTGGATGGTGGTGCGGTAGAGCTTGCGCCGCAGGTGTGCCGGGCAACCGCCGGCGAGATGGATCAGCGAGCGGTTGTCCCAGAACACCAGGTCATGCGCCTGCCAGCGATGCCGGTAGATGTGCTCGGGGCGCACGCTGTGCGCATACAGCTCGGCGAGCAGTTGGGCGCTCTCGTCAGCCGGCAGGCCGACGATGCGGGTGGTGAAACCTTCGCTGACGAACAGCGCCTTGCGCCCACTTTCCGGGTGGGTGCGCACGATCGGATGGACCACTTCGCGCACCTCGGCGAGCTGGGCAGCGCTCAGGGTCGGCCGCCAGTTGCCCTCGAAGCGCGGTTCGCTGTAGCGGGCGGTATAGGAATGCGCCGCCGTGCGTCCCTCGATGGCCTTGCGCAGGGCTTCCGGCAGGCTGTCCCAGGCCTTGTGCATGTCGGCGAACAGAGTATCGCCGCCCTCCTCCGGCAGCTCCTGGGCATGCAGCATCGAGCCGAGGCTCGGCAGCTCCTTATAGGAAAGGTCGGAGTGCCAGAACTTGCCGGCATCGCCGAGACCGATGGGCTGGCCGTTCTCGACGATGTTGGAAACGATGAGGATCTCCGGATGCCCTGGGAGCAGGAACTGCTTCAGCACATGGATCTGCAACTCACCGAAGCGCCGGCTGAAGGCGATCTGCTGCGCCGGGGTGATGCGCTGCTCGCGGAACACCAGCACATGGTGGTCCAGGTGCGCCCGGTGGATACGGCGGAAGTCCTCGGCGGCCAGGGGCAACCCGAGGTCGAGGCCGAGCACCTCGGCGCCGAATGCGGCATCGAGGGCACGGATCTGCAAAGGAACGTCGGCGCGCGCTGGCGCCGGAAGGGAAACGGACATCGCTGACTCCCACGCAAGCCCGGACACGCCAGGCACGAGATACCGCGCAAGGCGGCATGGATTCGGTGCGGCGCGCCGATTGGTCGGCAGGTACGCGAGAGCCTTTAATTTATTGGAATAAGAAAATTAATTTAAATACCTTTAAAGAATATAAATATGCTGCTCCGTACGGTTCGGCGTCCCTTTGTAAGCACAAAAGTGAATTAATAAATAAAAACTTAGTATTTATGGCTCTAAGCGGCGAAGGGATAGTCTGGCTGCCATCGAACCCGCCGCCCGAGGAATGCCTCATGGACCGCACCGACAACGTCATCGATTTCGCCCGCTACCGCTCGCGCCGCCAGGCACGCCGCCTGGGCGAAATGATGTGGGCGGTGTACGCCTGGCGGGCCGGCTACGCCGTGCCGCAACCGCCAGCCAGGCACGACGAGCGCAGCCGCCGGGCCTGACCGATGAACCTGCCCGCCAGCGATGGCGTTGCCCACCTGGAACTGGCCGCCGGCGTGCATACCGAACCCGATGATCTGATTGGCCAGCGCGTCGCCCACAACCTGCTGCGCCTGCGCGGCAAGCGCAATCTCTCGCTGGACGCCCTGGCGCGGATTTCCGGTGTCAGCCGGGCGATGCTGGCGCAGATCGAGTCCGGGCGCAGCGTGCCGTCGATCAAGGTGCTGTGCAAGATCGCCCAGGGTCTCAAGGTGTCGGTGGCAGCCTTCCTCGACGATCGCGCCTTCGCCGGTGTCGCCGTGCTGCCGGCGCAACAGAGCAAGCGCCTGGTCAGCGCCGACGGCGCCTTCACCAGCCGCGCGCTGTTCCCCTTCGATGTGGCGCGCCAGGTGGAGTTCTACGAACTGCGCCTGCGCGGCCTCGGCCAGGAAGACGCCGAAGCCCACGCCCCCGGTATCCAGGAGAACCTGGTGGTGGCGCAGGGGGTACTGGAGGTGCGGGTCAACGAAGAGCGCTTCCTGCTCGCCACCGGCGACTCGATCCTGTTCTACGCCGACCAGCCGCACAGCTACCGCAACCCCGCCGATAGCGAAGCCCTGGCATACCTGGTGATGACCTACCCGGAGCGCCTGGACTGACCCCGGCCTTGCTGCCATGGACGAAGAAAGGCCCGCCCGGTCATCCCGGGCGGGCCTTTTCCATCCGGCGACGGATCAGCAGGTGCAGCACATCATCGGCATGCCGTTGCAACTCATCATCATCGGCATGCCGCACTCCATCATCTTCGCCATCAGCATGCAGCAATTCTTGAACATCTCCATGTCCATGCCCTGCATCGGCATCATCCTGCAATGCAGGGCGTCGCCCTGCATGGAGCACTCCATCATGCACTTCATCGGAGCCATGCCCATCATCGGCATGCCCATCCCCATGCCCATCGTCGGCATCATCGCCATGCAGGCCTGGGACATGCCCATCATCGCCAGGTTGCCGCACTGCATCATCATGGGCATGCCGCAGTTCATCATCATCGCCATCATCTCGGCGCTGTTGCGGAACTGGCCCATGTCCATGCCCATCGCCGGCATCATCTTGCACAGCATGCCGTCGTCCATCGTTTCGCACTGCATGCTCGCCATCATCATCGGCATGCCCATCATGGGCATCATCGGCATGGCGGCATTCATGTTCATCGGCATCTGCATGGCATTCATCATGGCGGTAACTCCTGTAGGCGAAGCGGGGGTAAGTGCGACTGGGGCCGATTCTAGGCAGCGCCGGCGCACCGGCAAGATGCCAGTGCAGCAGCCGCGCCGGGCGCTGCATGGCGGCTACCGGCGAGGCAGCGAAGGCGTTCGGCGCAATGACAGCGGATTCCGCTGCATGACGGAGGAGCGCATCGTCGCGGCAGGTATTTCGACGCGATGGATATTCGAATTGGGCCTATCCAAATAACCCAAGTGAATAAACGTTCTAAGACCCGTCGCGTTTTTTGCCTTGCCCGGCGCCGCCCTTCTATTCCGCCGCTTTCCGGCGTTCGGACGATGCCCTGAGGAAACCGCGCGGGCCGACGCGGAACGCGTGCGCGGCATTGCCCCAGGCCAGCGCCGCGGCCAGGCCGATCAGCGGCAGCAGGGTCCAGGGCAGCATCTCGCTGCCCCAGCGCTGCAACACCATGCCACCCAACGCTCCGCCGCCAGCGATGGCCAGGTTCCAGGCCACCACGATCATCGACTGGGCCAGGTCGGCGCCCTCCCCGGCGGCGTCCGCCGAAGCGGTCTGCAGCAGCGTCGCCGCGCCACCGAACGTCAGCCCCCAGAGGGCCAGGCCGGCGAACGCCAGCCAGCTCCAGCGAGCGCCCAGGCACAGCGCCAGCGCCGCCACGGCGAACAGCGCCAGGCTGGCCAGAACCATCCGCCGCAGGTGCCGGTCGACCAGCGCGCCGACCAGCCAGATTCCCACCACCGCGGCGCTGCCGAATACCAGCAGGGCCAGGTCCACCGAGGCGCCCAGGCCGACCTTGGCGAGGAACGGCGCGATATAGGTGTAGAGGATGTTGTGCGCCAGCACCCAGGCGACGATCACCAGCAATACCGGACGCACGCCCGGCGTGCGCAGCACCCCGAGCAGGCGCAGGCGCCGCCCGGCCGGCTGGCCAGGGAAGTCCGGCACGCTGTGCAGCACCCAGCCGACCAGCAACAGCGCGATCAGCGACAACAGGCCGAAGGCCCAGCGCCAGCCGAGCAGGCCGCCCAGCCAGGTGCCCAGCGGAACGCCGAGCGACAGCGCCAGCGGCGCACCGAGCATGGCCACCGCCAGCGCCCGCCCCTGCTGCTCCGGCGGCACCAGGCGCCGCGCGTAGCCGGCCAGCAGGCCCCAGGCGAGGCCGGCGGCGACGCCGCTGCCGAAGCGCGCCAGCAGGGTCAGGCGGTAATCCGAGGAAACGGCGGTTAGGCTGTTGCAGACGAAGAAGATCAGCAGCGCCAGCAGCAGCACCCGGCGCCGCCGCCAGCCCTGGGTCAGGCTCGCCGCCGGCAGCGCGGCCAGTAGCGAACCCAAGGCGTAGACGCTGACCAGTTGCCCGGCCAGCGCCTCGCTGACCGCCAGCCCCGCGCCGATTTGCGGCAGCAGGCCGGCCGGCAGGGTTTCGCTGAGAATGGCGACGAAGCCGGACATCGCCATCGCCAGCAGCGCACTCAGCGGCAGCCGCGGCGCCACGGCCGACGCAGCGGCCCCGGCGTTCTCCGGAAATGCTTCGCGGCGTCCCATCAGCGCAGCTCCGCGGAACGGTAGACGGCGTCGCGCAGGTCGTTGACGAAGCGTCCCGACATTCCCTCGAACAGGGTGTTGGTAAGCGCCACCACCGACAGTTCGCGGGCCCGGTCGACGAACCAGGAATGCCCGTAGGCGCCACCCCAGCGCCAGGTGCCGGGAGCCTCCGGCGATTGCGCGATAGCCGGGTCGCGCAGCACGGAGAAACCCAGGCCGAAGCCGAAACCGGGATTGGCCGGCAGTTCCAGGCCGGGTACCTGGTCGCGACCCATCTCCTCCACCAGGCCAGGCGTCAGCAACGGCGCGCCGCCCTGGCGAAGGATTTCCAAAAGGCGCAGCACGTCGCCGGCGCTGCCGATCATCCCCGCCCCGCCGGACGCATAGGCAGACGGTTCGAAAGCCCGACTCGGCTCGAAGCGAATGCCGACGCTGTCCTCGAACGGCGCCACGGTCTCCCGCCCGGCCATTCGGCGCGGGCGTGGCCGGTCGCTGACGTAGACCGCCGCCAGTCGGCACGCGTCGGCGCAGAGGAAGCCGCTGTCGCGCATGCCGGCTGGAATCCCGACCCGCTGCCGCAGCACTTCCGCCAGCGGCCGCCCGTCGACCCGCTCCACCAGCGCGCCGAGCACGTCGGTGGCCAGCGAATAGCCCCAGGCGCGGCCGGGTTCGTAGAGCAAGGGCACGGAGGCCAGGCGACGGAGATTCTCGGCCAGGTCGAAACCCGGCAGGTCCATGCCATCGGAAATCCCGGCGCGGGCATAGGGGCCGTCTGCGTCGGCTTCGAGGAAGCGATAGCCGAGGCCGGCGCTGTGGCTCAGCAACTGCCGCGGCGTGATGCGCGCCTCGCGGCCGTCGGCCAGGCGCGGACGGAACGCCGGCAACCAGTCGGCGATCGGCTCATCGAGGGCCAGCCGGCCCTCGTCCACCAGGCTCAGGGCCGCGACGCTGACGATCGGCTTGCTCACCGAGGCCAGGCGGAACAGGCTGTCCTCGCCCATTATCCGGCCGGCTTCGCGGTCGGCCAGGCCGGCAGCCCGTCGATAGAGCCACTGCCCCCGGTGTGCCACCAGCACCACCGCCCCCACCAGGCGCTGGTCGGCGAATGCCGCCTCGATCACCTGATCGACATGTTCCGCCAGGCCGCAGCCTGGCTCTCGTTCGAAACTGGACATGCGGGACTCTCCGCAGATGAAGGATGCGGACAGGCTAAGAGCGCTGCAAAAGCGGAAAAAGACGGATAGAGTTCCGTTCTATCCGGACCGTTATGTCCGTAATCGGAGCCTTGCATGGACAGCCTCAGCGGTTTCACCGTCTTCGTCCGTGTCGCCGAGACCCGCAGCATCGTCGGCGCCGCCCGGACCCTCGGCGTCAGCGCCTCGGCGGTGGGCAAGCGGGTCGCCCGCCTGGAAGAGAAACTCGGCGTGCGCCTGTTCCACCGCAGCACCCGCAGCATCACCCTGACCGCCGAAGGCAGCCTGTTCCTCGAGCGCAGCCGGCGCATCCTGGCCGAGATCGAAGCCACCGAGCTGGAGCTGTCGCAAAGCCGCGAGACCCCGCGCGGGCGCCTGCGGGTCAGCCTGCCGCTGGTCAGCGGGCTGGTCCTGCCGACGCTCGCCGATTTCATGCAGGCCTATCCGGACATCGAGCTAGACCTCGACTTCAGCGATCGCGTGGTGGATGTCGTCGACGAAGGCTTCGACGTGGTCCTGCGCACCGGCCAGCCGGTGGATTCGCGGCTGTCCATGCGCGAACTGGGTGAGTTCCAGCTGAAGCTGGTCGGCTCGCCGGCCTACTTCGCCCGCCACGGCACGCCGCGCTGCCCGGAAGACCTGCTGCGACACACCTGCCTGCACTACCGCTTCCCCAATACCGGCCGCCTCGAGGAATGGCCGCTGCGCCGCGCGGACGGCGAAGCCCCGCCGCAGATCCCGGTGTCGATGGTCTGCAACAACATCGAGACCCGCGTCTGCTTCGCCCTGCGCGACCAGGGCATCGCCTGCCTGCCGGACTTCTCGATCCGCGAGGCGCTGCGCGAAGGACGCCTGGTCAGCGTCCTCGACGCCTTCTGCGAGCGCCGCGCGCAATTCTTCCTGCTCTGGCCGTCCGGCCGCCAAGTCTCGCCCAAGCTGCGCGCCTTCATCGACTTCGTCGCGCCACGGGTGATCGCCACGCTGGGCTGAAGCGCGCCTGGCAGGGCCGGTCAAGCCGGCGGCAGACAGGAACAAGACCGCGGCGGCCACGGAGCGTCTAATAGGTACATCCACCCCTTGCCAGGCCGCATCCATGATCAACATCGAGACGCCGACCTACTACACGGCGACCAAGAAGTACGAATTGTCCTTCCCCTCCCTGGAAACCGACCTGGACGCCGACGTGGTGGTGATCGGCGGCGGCTTCTCCGGGATCAACACCGCGCTTGAGCTGGTCGAGCACGGCATCACCGACATCGTCGTGCTGGAGGCCCGCCACCTCGGCTTCGGCGGTACCGGGCGCAACGGCGGGCAGATCATGGCCGGCATCGGCCACGACCTGGAGAAGATCCGCAAGGATGTCGGCGAGGACGGCCTGCGGGCGATCTTCGAGATCAGCGACCTCGGCGCCGACATCATCAAGGGCCGTATCGAGAAGTACGCCATCGACGCCGACTTCTGCCACGGCTACGGCTACATGGGCTTCAACGCACGCCAGGCGAAGACCCTGCAGGCCTGGGAAAAGGAATTCCGGTCGCTCGGCTCGCCCCATGAGATCCGTTACCTGCACGGTGCCGAGGTGCGCCAGATCATCGGCTCGGACGCCTACGGCAGCGCCCTGCTGCACATGGGCGGCGGCCATGTGCACTCGCTCAACCTGCTGCTCGGCGAAGCCAAGGCGCTGGCCGGCCTCGGCGCACGGATATTCGAATACAGCCCGGCGCTGGAGGTGCAATACGGCGAGCGCATCCGCGTGCGCACGGCCAAGGGCTCGGTCACCGCGAACAAGCTGCTCTGGGCCTGCGACAGCTTCCTCAACCGGCTCGAACCCGAGCTGCACCGCACCACCATCAATACCTACGCGTTCCAGATGATGACCGAGCCGCTACCGGACGAACTGATCCAGCGGATCAGCCCGATCCGCGGCGCCTACAGCGACATCCGCCCGGTCATCGACTACTACCGGGTGACCAACGAGAACCGCCTGCTGTTCGGCGCCGCCACACCCTTCGTCGAACGCATCCCCGGCGACCTCAAGGCCTGGAACCGCAAGCTGATGCTGAAGATCTTCCCCTACCTGGAGCACATCCGCATCGACCTCGCCTGGGGTGGGCCGATGGCTTGCAGCGCCAACCTGTTCCCGCAGATCGGCAGCCTCTCGGGGCGGCCCAACGCGTTCTTCGTCCAGGGTTATTCCGGGTTCGGCGTGACCCCCAGCCACATCGTCTGCAAGGTCCTCGCCGAAGGCATGAGCGAAGGCTCGGCGCGCTACGACCTGCTCAGCTCGGTGCGCCGCATCCCGATCCACGGCAAGGACCACTTCCGCCCGCTGCTGCTCAGCGCGGGCAAGACCTGGCACCAGCTCTCCGGCTACTGGAACGGCCGGCGCTGAAACCTACCGATCACTCTACAAGGAGCATTCCCATGGCCATTACCGCCATCCGCCACGGCATCACCCTCGACGAACTGGACGCCTGGGGCAGCGTCGCCGACCTCGGCTCGGAGATCCTCGAAGGCGAGGTGAAAGCCTTCGGCAAGATGACCGCAGGAGCCCCCACCGACCCGGTCAGCGCCGCCTACTTCGGCACCACCGCCGGCAAGTTCCGCATGACCTATCCGTTCAGCGAACAGGCCACGGTGGTCAGCGGCGAGGTCCGCCTCACCGACGAGTCCACCGGCCAGAGCACGCTCTACAAGGCCGGCGACAGCTGGTTCGTCAGCAAGGGCACCCCGGTGCTCTGGGAGGTTGCCGACGGCGGCTTCGTCAAGCATTACTACGCGGTGGCTTGAGACACCGAAGAGACGGCGAGCCGTTACGCAAGGCGTGCGCCTGCGGCGCTGCCCAACCCTCGACACGCCCCCGTAGGGCGAATAACCGCTCGCGGTTATCCGCCGTGAAATCCGGCGTAACGGCGGATAG
>NZ_JBQENS010000017.1:35554-45703 GCF_052044465.1 Pseudomonas sp. 22490
GTAGGGCGAATAACCGCTCGCGGTTATCCGCCGTGAAATCCGGCGTAACGGCGGATAGCGCCCGCGGCGCTATTCGCCCTACCCGACAAGCCGTTACGCCCGGCGGCGCTGCCCAGCCCTCGACACGCCCCCGTAGGGCGAATAACCGCTCGCGGTTATCCGCCGTGAAACCCGGCGTAACGGCGGATAGCGCCTGCGGCGCTATTCGCCCTACCCGGCAAGCCGTTACGCCCGGCGGCGCTGCCCAGCCCTCGACATGTCCCTGAACGGCCGCACCGTCGGGCCGCGGGTTCAGGTGCTCTCCCGCGCCATCAGCTCGAACCCCATGTCCAGCGCGCTATCGCGCACCTCCTTGCCAGCGATCAGCGCCAGCAACTGCTCCGCCGCGCGCCGGCCGATGGCTTCGCGCGGGGTGCGGATGCTGCTCAGGCGCGGGACCGTGCAGTCCGAACCCGGCAGGTCGTTGAAACCGAGCACGGCGATCTGTTCCGGCACCTTGACCCCACGGCGCAGGGCCTCCAGCAGCGCACCCTGGGCCAGGTCGTCGTTGCAGAAGAACACCCCGTCGACCTGCGGCTGGCTGGCCAGCAACTGCACGAAGAGTTCGCCGCCGAGGGCCACCGAGGACGGCCGCGGCGTAAGGATTTCCAGCCCCGGGTCGTAGCAGCCGGCCTTTTGCAAGGCGCGGCGGAACCCCTCGCCGCGCAGCAGGGTGCGCTGGTCGAGCTGGGCGCCGATGTAGGCCAGGCGCCTGCGGCCGCGTGCCAGCAGGTGCTCGGCGGCGGCCTCGCCGGCGCGCAACTGGGAGAAGCCGACGCAATTGAGCCCGGAGCCGGAGTCCAGGTCCATCATGTACACGCAGGGAATGCCGCTGGCCTCGATCATCCGCCGGGCGCTCTCGGTGCGCTCGAAGCCGGTCAGCAGCAGGCCGCGTGGCTGGTAGGCCAGGTAGTTGCGGATCAGGTCCTCTTCCTCGTTGCGCGAGTAGTGGAAGTTGCCGATCAGCACTTCCAGGCCCTGCGGCCGCAGTACCGCGTGGATCGCCTCGAGGGTCTCGATGAACAGCAGGTTGGCCAGCGACGGCACCAGCACCGCCACGCTGTGGCTTTGCGCCGAGGCCAGCGCGCGCGCCGCGGGGTTGGCCACGTAGCCGAGTTCGCGGGCGGCGTCGCGGACCTTCTGCGCCAGTTCTTCGGCGACGCTGGCGACGCCGCGCAACGCGCGCGACGCGGTGATCGGGCTGACCCCGGCGCGGCGCGCGACTTCGTTGAGGGTGGGACGTCCGGTGGTTCGCGTGTTCTTGTCGTTCTTGGTGATGCTCATCGTGGCCTGCTTGCCAAACAAAATTCCAGGCACTAAGGTAGCGCTGTCTCGCGATCTGGGCAATCGCCTGAGGCGGCCTGTCCGCCACTGCCCGCGCGGGATTCGACAGACCACAACGACAAGAAGGCGGAGCCAGGCTCGCGCGATTTTTTCCAGGTCGCAAAGACAGCGCTGTCTCACGCTTGAGGTGTTCCATGCATCCACCCCTCCAAGCCCTGGTCATCATGGGTGTCGCCGGTTGCGGTAAGTCCAGCGTCAGCCAGGCCCTCTGCCAGCGCAGCGGCGCCCACGGCATCGAAGGCGACAGCTTCCATCCCGCCGCCAACATCCGCAAGATGAGCGCCGGCATCCCCCTCACCGACGACGACCGCGCCGGCTGGCTGGACACCCTCGCCGAGCAGCTGCGCCAGGCGGTGGCCGCCGGCAAGCTGCCGGTACTGACCTGTTCCGCCCTCAAGCGCGCCTACCGCGACCGGTTGCGCCGCGCGGTGCCCGGCCTCGGCATCGTCTACCTGGAACTGACCCCGGCGGTCGCCGCCGAGCGCGTCGCCCAGCGCCCCGGCCACTTCATGCCGGCGACCCTGATCGACAGCCAGTTCGCCGCCCTCGAGCCGCCGCTCGACGAACCCCTGACCCTGCGCCTGGACGCCACCCTGCCGGTGGAATGCCTGGCGCAGGCCGCCCACGCCTGGTGGCTGGAGCACGCCGCCGCCTGAAGTCTTTCGCTTGTCCGACAAAGATAGCGCTACCCCGAAAAAGCGCTTCAATGAAACAGCAACTCCGGTAGAACAACGACAAAAGGAGAGCCCTCCATGTTCGGCATGTCACACGATGCCTACCTGCTCCTCGACGCCCTGGTGACCATCATCGGCCTGATCGTGCTGATCACCCGCTTCAAGGTGCATCCCTTCATCGCCCTGATCATCGCCGCCGGCTTCCTCGGCCTGACCTCGGGGATGCCGGTGGAGAAGATCGTCAAATCCTTCCAGGACGGCTTCGGCGGCGTGCTCGGCTTCGTCGGCGTGATCCTCGCCCTGGGCACCATGCTCGGCAAGCTGATGGCCGATTCCGGCGGCGCCGACCAGATCGCCCGCACCCTGATCCGCGCCTTCGGCAAGGAGCGGGTGCACTGGTCGATGATGCTCGCCGCGTTCCTGGTGGGCATCCCGCTGTTCTTCGAGATCGGCTTCATCCTGCTGATCCCGCTGGTGTTCATCGTCGCCCGGCGCAGCGGCGTGTCCCTGATCAAGATCGGCATCCCGTTGCTCGCCGGCCTTTCCGCGGTGCACGGTCTGGTGCCGCCGCATCCCGGCCCGCTGCTGGCGATCGGCGTGTTCGGCGCCGACATCGGCAAGACCATCCTCTACGGCCTGATCGTCGCCCTGCCCACCGCCGCCATCGCCGGCCCGCTGTTCGGCGCGCTGGTCTCGCGCTACATACCCGGCACGCCATCGGCGGAACTGGTCGAGCAGATCGCCCACGAGCCCGAGACCCAGGACCTGCCCAGCTTCGGCGTGACCCTGGCGACCGTGCTGCTGCCGGTGTTCCTGATGCTGCTGAAGACCTTCGCCGACGTCGCCTTCCCCGATGGCCACGCGTTCCGCGCCTGGATGGACATGATCGGCCATCCGATCAGCGCCCTGCTCCTGGCCCTGCTGGTGGCGCTCTATACCTTCGGCTACGCCCGTGGCTTCGACTCGAAGAAGATCCTCAGGCTGCTCGACCAGAGCCTGGCACCGACCGCCGCCATCGTGATGATCATCGGCGCCGGCGGCGGCTTCAAGCAGATGCTGGTGGCCAGCGGGGTCGGCGACGTCATCGGCCATCTCGCGGTGAACGCGCAGATCTCGCCGATCCTGCTGGCCTGGCTGGTGGCCGCGGTGATCCGCATCGCCACCGGCTCGGCCACCGTCGCCACCATCACCGGGGCCGGCATCGTGGTGCCGGTGATCGACCTGATTCCCGGCGTCAACCGCGAGTTGCTGGTGCTCGCCACCGGCGCCGGCTCGCTGATCCTCTCCCATGTCAACGACGCCGGGTTCTGGCTGGTCAAGCAGTACTTCAACATGAGCGTCAGCGAGACCTTCAAGACCTGGACCGCGATGGAGACCATCCTCTCCGTGGTCGGCCTGGCCTTCATCCTGTTGCTGTCGCTGGTGCTCTGAGCACCAGCCCGACCGGAGTTCAGCCATGACCGAACCAATGCAACGCCCCGACCACGAAGCCTCGCGCTGGCCGCGCGACTTCGATATCCGCCAGCGCTATGCCGAGCAGCAGGAACTGCTTGAGCCACCGCCGGCGCGGCCCCGCGAAGAGCCTACCGCCGACGCCTGAAGCCAGCCGGCGCCATGCCTTTGCTCCCGCCCCCCACGAAGCGGGAGCAAAGGCTGATTTCCGGCAAGGGCGCGACGGTTTTCCTGCTGAAACGATTTACCTTCGATCCGGACCGCGCTACAACAGTCCCACGCCTTTCATCCACGTCATTCGAGGACCCGCCATGACCGCCCCGCTCCACCTCGATTCGCTGTTTCCCAGCCTCGACGCCATTCCCGAGCAGTACCGCCCCGACGCCCCCATCGAGCAGCGCGACTACCTGGTCGACGGCCAACTGCGACATTGGGACGGCCCGCTGGCGCCGGTACGCAGCCCGGTATTCCTCGCCGAGGCCGACGGCGAGCGCCAGGTGATCCTCGGCAGCACCCCGCTGCTCGACGTCGACGCCGCGCTCGCCGCGCTCGACGCCGCGGTGCGGGCCTACGACCACGGCCAGGGCCTGTGGCCGAACCTGCGGGTGGCCGAGCGCATCCAGCACGTCGAACGCTTCCTGGCGCGGATGCGCGAGCAACGCGAGGCGGTGGTCAAGCTGCTGATGTGGGAAATCGGCAAGAACCTCAAGGACTCCGAGAAAGAGTTCGACCGCACCTGCGACTACATCGTCGATACCATCGAAGCGCTGAAGGAACTCGACCGCCGCTCCAGCCGTTTCGAACTGGAACAGGGCACCCTCGGCCAGATCCGCCGGGTTCCGCTGGGCGTGGCGCTGTGCATGGGGCCGTACAACTACCCGCTGAACGAAACCTTCACCACCCTGATCCCGGCGCTGATCATGGGCAATACGGTGGTGTTCAAGCCGGCCAAGTTCGGCGTGCTGCTGATCCGCCCGTTGCTGGAAGCCTTCCGCGACAGCTTCCCGCCAGGAGTGATCAACGTCATCTACGGGCGCGGCCGGGAAACCGTGTCGGCGCTGATGGCCAGCGGCAAGGTCGACGTGTTCGCCTTCATCGGCACCCATTCTGGCGCCAGCGACCTGAAGAAGCTGCACCCCCGCCCGCACCGCCTGCGCGCCGCCCTCGGCCTGGACGCGAAGAACCCGGGCATCGTCCTGCCGCAGGTCGACCTGGACAACGCGGTGAACGAGGCGGTCACCGGCGCGCTGTCCTTCAACGGCCAGCGCTGCACCGCGCTGAAGATCCTGTTCGTCCACGAAAGCGTGCTGCGACCGTTCCTCGACAAGTTCAGCGCGCGCCTGGCCAGCCTCAAGCCGGGCATGCCGTGGGAACCGGGAGTGGCGCTGACGCCGCTGCCGGAGCCGGGCAAGGTCGACTACCTCGAAGGCCTGCTGAACGACGCCCTGGCCAAGGGCGCACGAGTGGTCAATGCGGGCGGCGGCGAGCATCGGCAAAGTTTCTTCTACCCCGCTCTGCTGAGTCCGGTGAGCCCGGACATGCGCCTCTACCACGAGGAGCAGTTCGGTCCGCTGGTGCCGGTGGTGCCCTATCGCGAGCTGGACGAGGTGATCGACTACGTCCTGCGCTCCGACTACGGCCAGCAGTTGAGCCTGTTCGGCAACGACCCGGCGCAGATCGGCCGGCTGGTCGACGCCTTCGCCAACCAGGTCGGCCGGATCAACGTCAACGCCCAGTGCCAGCGCGGCCCGGACAGCTACCCGTTCAACGGCCGGAAGAATTCGGCGGAAGGCACCCTGTCGGTCCATGACGCGCTGCGGGTGTTCTCCATCCGCACCCTGGTGGCGACCCGCGACACCGAGGCGAACAAGACCCTGGTCAGCGAGATCATCCGCAACCGCGCGTCGAACTTCCTCACCACCGACTACATCTTCTGAAGCGCCTGTCCCTCTCCCGCCGGGAGAGGGACCTGCCGCCACCTCACCCACTGTCCGCCAGGCAGCAGCCGCGCAACAGGCTGCCGCCCCGGCAACACCTCCTGCTCGCGCGAACCCGCGCAACCAGTGGCCTGCGCGGGTCGGCACAGGCTGTGCAACGGCCCGGACTCCAGGGTAGCCGTCGACCGGACGGCCCCGCTGCCTACCAGGAGTCCGCATGAACGCCCGCGTCCATCCCGAAGCCACCGCCGCCAGTCTCTCCGAAGGCGCCGACTACGAACTGCTCGCCCAGCGTTTCCGACCGATCTTCGCGCGCATCGCCGAAGGCGCCGTCGAGCGCGAACGGCAACGCGAACTGCCCCACGAGGCGATCGCCTGGCTCAAGCAGGCCGGCTTCGGCGCCGTGCGCGTGCCGCGCGAGCACGGCGGCGCCGGCGCCTCGCTGCCGCAGTTGGTTCAGTTGCTGATCGAACTGGCCGAGGCCGACTCCAACATCACCCAGGCCCTGCGCGGCCACTTCGCCTTCGTCGAGGACCGTCTCAATGCCGAGCCCGGCCCTGGCCGCGACCGTTGGCTGCGGCGCTTCGTCGAGGGCGACCTGGTCGGCTGCGCCTGGACCGAGGTCGGTTCGGTACGGCTGGGCGAAGTGCTCACCCGCGTCTCGCGCAAGGACGACGGTCGCTGGGTGGTGAACGGCAGTAAGTACTACAGCACCGGCAGCCTCTTCTCCGACTGGATCGATCTGTATGCCCAGCGCGACGACACCGGCGCCGACGTGATCGCGGCGATCCGCACCGACCAGCCCGGCGTGCGCCAGAGCGACGACTGGGACGGCTTCGGCCAGCGCACCACCGGCAGCGGCACGTCGCTGTTCGAGGACGCCGAGGTGGAGGAAGAGAACCTCATCGACTTCGCCAGCCGCTTCAAGTACCAGACCGCGTTCTACCAGTTGGTCCTGCTCGCGGTGCTGGCCGGCACCGGCCGCGCCGCCTTGCGCGACGTCGCCGCCGAGGTGCGCGGGCGGACCCGTATCTACAGCCACGGCAATGCCCTGCGAGTCAGCCAGGATCCCCAGGTGCAGCAGGTGGTCGGGCGCATCGCCGCGCGCGTCTACGCCGCCGAGGCGGCCACCCTGCGCGCCGCCGAAGCGGCCCAGCGCGCCTACCTGGCGCGATTCGTAGGCGACCCGCAGGCGGAGAAGGAGGCCAATGTCGCCGCCGAGATCGAATCGGCCAAGGCCCAGGCGATCGTCGCCGAACTGGTGTTGCAGGCCACCAGCGAGCTGTTCGACGCCAGCGGCGCTTCCGCCGTCGGCCGCGGCAAGCAGCTCGACCGCCACTGGCGCAATGCGCGCACCGCCGCCTCGCACAATCCCCTGATCTACAAGCAACGGATCGTCGGCGACTGGGAGATCAACGGCAGCGAGCCGCCCTACGTCTGGCAGATCGGCAGCGGTCCGGCCACGGCGTCCCGCTGAACCTCGCCCATCCCATCGCAAGGAGTTGCCATGAGCGCACTGGAAAAGAACGCCGCCGATCCCTATCGGCAACCGCTGCCACGGACCCCGGCCCGGCGTATCGCCGACGACGCCGAGGCGATCCGCGTCGCCCGCGAACTGGCCGGGCTGTTCGCCGAGGAAGCCTCGCTGCGCGACCGCCAGCGCCGACTGCCGGTGGCCGAACTGGAAGCCTTCTCGCAGAGCGGCCTATGGGGCATCAGCGTACCGCGCGCCTACGGCGGCGCCGAGGTCGGCTACCGGACCCTGGCCGAAGTACTGAAGACCATCGCCGCGGTAGACCCGTCCCTGGCGCAGTTGCCGCAGAACCACCTGGCGGTGCTCGACCATTTGCGCCTGGACGGCAGCGAGGAGCAGAAACGCTTCTTCTACGGCCTGGTGCTAGACGGCGTGCGCTTCGGCAACGCCTTCTCCGAACGCCACAGCCGTACCGTCGCCGAATTCCAGACACGAGTGCTGGCGGATGGCGACGGGTTCCGCATCGACGGCCGCAAGTTCTATTCGAGCGGCGCCCTGCTCGCCCACTGGGTACCGGCCGTCGGCCTCGACGCCGAGCAGCGCGCGCACCTGGCGTTCATCCCGCGCGACGCGCCGGGGCTGACGGTGATCGACGACTGGTCCGGCTTCGGCCAGCGCACCACCGCCAGCGGCACCGTCATCCTGGACAACGTGCGGGTGCCGGCCGAGCACGTCATCCCGGTGCACCGCGCCTTCGACCGCCCCACCGCCGCCGGCGCCGTATCGCAGTTCATCCAGGCCGCCATCGACGCCGGCATCTCCCGTGGCATCCTCGCCGAGACCGTGCAGCAGGTGCGCCGCCACGCGCGGCCATGGATAGACGCCAACCAGCAGCATGCCTGGGAAGACCCCTACACCATCCAGCAGGTCGGCGACCTGCGCATCCGCGTGCGCGCCGCGGAAGCCGTGCTCGACCTGGCGGCCGACGCCATCGAAGCGGCGCTCGCCGCCCCCGACGAGGAGAGCGTGGCCGCCGCCTCGATCGCCGTGACCGAGGCCAAGGTGCTCACCACCGAAGCCGCCCTGCTCGCCGCCAACCGGCTGTTCGAACTGGCCGGCACGCGCTCGACCCTGGAGGAACTCAATCTCGACCGCCACTGGCGCAACGCCCGCACCCACACCCTGCATGACCCGGTGCGCTGGAAATACCATGCCATCGGCAACTACCAGTTGAATGGGGTGAAGCCACCGCGGCACGCCTGGCTCTAGGAGCCGTCCCGGGCCCTGGGGCGGATATCGCCACTGGCGTCATCCGCCGTCCGCCCAGGTCAGGCCGGCAGCGCGTTGCGCCCGGCCTCCTTCTCCCAGAGCGCCCGCAGGTCGCGATAGCCGGCCGCCGGATGGGAATCCGGCAGCCGCGGGCCGTCGCCGAACAACTTCTCGCGCAGGGTTCCCGGCGCATATTCGGTCTTGTACACCCCGCGCTTCTGCAACTCCGGCACCAGCAATTCGACCACGTCGCTGAAGGTTTCGTGGGCCAGCGCATAGGCCAGGTTGAAGCCATCCACGTCGGTGTCCTCCACCCACTCCTGCAACAGGTCGGCGACGGTCGCCGGGCTGCCGACGAACAGCGGGCCGAAGCCGCCGATACCGACCCAGTCGGCCAGCTCGCGGACCGTCCAGGTGCGAGTCGGATCGGCGCTGGAAAACGCTTCCACCGCCGATTGGATCGCATTGGTGTGGATGTGCCGCAGCACCTGGTCCGGCCGATACTGGCCGAAGTCGATCCCGGTCCAGCCGGAGATCAGCGCCAGGGCCCCTTCGTAGCTGACGAAGGCGCGGTATTCGTCGAACTTGGCCCTGGCCTTGGCGTCGGTTTCGCCCAGCACCACCGTCTGCAGGTTGAACACCAGTACCTTGCGCGGATCGCGGCCGGCCTCGGCGACGCGCTGGCGGATGTCGGCGACCGCCTGCTTGAGCACGGTCTTCGATGGCGCGGCGACGAACACGCACTCGGCGTGTTCGGCGGCGAAGCGCTTGCCACGACTCGACGCGCCGGCCTGGTAGAGCACCGGCGTGCGCTGCGGCGACGGTTCGCAGAGATGGATGCCGGGTACCTGGAAGTGCTCGCCGACATGGCGGATCTCGTGAATCTTGCCCGGGTCGCTGAAGATCCTTCGGCGACGGTCGCGGAGCACCGCGCCGTCCTCCCAACTGCCTTCGAAGAGCTTGTAGAGCACCTGTAGGTATTCGTCGGCATAGTCGTAGCGGCGGTCGTGGTCGAGCTGGGCCTGCTGACCGAGGTTGCGCGCGCCGCTTTCCAGGTAGGAGGTCACTACGTTCCAGCCGATCCGGCCCTTGGTCAGGTGGTCCAGGGTCGAGAGTCGGCGGGCGAAGGGATAGGGATGCTCGAAGGACAGCGAGGCGGTCAGGCCGAAGCCCAGGTGGCGAGTCACCGCGGCCATCGGCGTGATCAGCGCCAGCGGGTCGTTCACCGGTACCTGGGCGGCCTGGCGGATCGCCGCGTCGCCATTGCCGTCGAGCACATCGTAGATGCCCAGCACGTCGGCGATGAACAGTCCGTCGAAACGGCCGCGTTCGAGCAACCGCGCCAGGTCGGTCCAGTACTCCAGGTCCTTGTACTGCGAGGAGCGGTCGCGCGGATGCGCCCAGAGGCCGGGCGACTGGTGGCCGACACAGTTCATTTCGAAGGCGTTGAGACGGATTTCGCGCGGCATGGGGACTCCTTGGCTTGCCTGTGCATCCGGCACCCCGTGCACAGCCCGTGCCGGGCCGCGGGGCCGCGCCGGACAAGGCCTGGGTGGCAACCCCCTGTCGCTGTGCGGGCGCAACTGCTGGGCAAGTGTTGGTGGATCAACACATTCGCCCGCCCCACCCGAGCCCCGAATCCCGTAGGGCGATAGCGCCCTGGCGCTATCCGCCAGCGCACCGGAACCCCGGCCGGCGGATAGCCGCGAGCGGCTATTCGCCCTACCCGAGCATCCCCATTACCCGTAGGGCGAATAGCGCCCCAGCGCTATCCGCCAACGCACCGGTACCCCACCCGGCGGATAGCCGCGAGCGGCTATTCGCCCTACCCGAGCATCCCCATTGACCCGTAGGGCGAATAGCGCCCCGGCGCTATCCGCCAGCGCACCGGTACCCCGCCCGGCGGATAGCCGCGAGCGGCTATTCGCCCTACCCGAGCATCCCCATTACCCGTAGGGCG